>NZ_JBMVQX010000017.1:0-71294 GCF_050522745.1 Myroides sp. C15-4
TGGAGCGGAAGACGAGGCTCGAACTCGCGACAACCAGCTTGGAAGGCTGGAGCTCTACCAACTGAGCTACTTCCGCATTTGTGGATGCAAATATAAGGCATTTTTCAAATTTTATGCAAGAAATAAAAAGATATTTTTTCACCAATCTTTTTATTTATTTTTCTTCTTGCAGAATATCAATAAGATATCCTAACCCAATTGCTTAAAAAAAATCTTTTTTTGTATCTATTTCATCCAAATCCCCATCCTTTCACCTAGTCAAAAAAGGTTTTTTTGCTTATACAAATGCACTTCACGTCTTAAACACCACTAATTTTATGACGAACGGTGTTTAAATCACATTTTCAACATATAACCTACTTCTTTTTTACTTCCATTAGCTTGCTAAATACGCAAAACTATCTGACCTAATACTCGAATATAGGCAAAGAAACAAAATATTTTTTGCGATTTTATAGCCAAAACAACCGAAATAAAAGACATACAATCCACCTCTAACCCCTTTTAACATTGAATTTCTACATTATATAGACGTCGTCTAAATAATTTAAGAGAACTTTAAGTATGATTGGTTCGGTAATTACAAAACTAACCCTATCTTTGTGCTACTTAATTATTTTAGATTCATTCTCAAAATGCAATACGACCAACGATTAGTCGATTTATTCCAAGATTTCTGTGCACATCATGAAGTGGTATATCATTTCTCGCCCTTAACGGCGCAGATATACACCTACATTATGTTCAACAATAATCGAGATGGAGTAACTTTCGATGAACTTGTAGAACGGTTAAATGCGAGTAAGAGTTCCGTATCAACTAGCTTGAACTTACTTATTAGCAACAACCAAATTGAGCACTTCAATAAAATTGATGAGCGGAAGCGCTTTTTTCGCCTAAACGCTAATTTTATCACCACGCGACTAGAGCTAATTAAAAACATGCTTGACCGCGAGTCGGCATTAACACTAAAGCTCAAAGGATATGTCGAAGAAGGATTAGTCAACACGAACAACTGCCAAGCGAAAATGAAACTCTATATTGATCATTTAGAAAGCAGTAAAATTCAGTTAACAAAAACCATAGAAAAATTAAAAAGTACAAACCAGTAATTTATATGAAACGTTATTTGCATACTATCGTTCTTGGTTCTCTTTCATCACTTGCCGTAATTTCATGCGGAAAGAAAGAGCAAGCACAAGGAGGGCAAGGTCCAATGCCATACCAAGTTATTCAAGTTCCAACACAAGACGTTGTTGGTCATACTTCTTACCCAACTTCCCTACAAGGTAAAGTTACTAGTAGCGTTCGCGCGAAAATAACGGGATACATTCAGGAGGTTTACGTGGATGAGGGGTCACTTGTAAAAAAAGGACAACCTTTATTTCGTTTAGAAACCAACGTTTTAACACAAAATGCAGATGCTAGTAAAGCAGCGATTAAAACAGCTGAAGCACAAGTAAATGTAGCGCAAGTAAATGTTGATAAATTAGTTCCGCTTGTTCAAAAAGGAATTATCAGTACGATTCAATTGGAAACAGCGAAAGCGAATTTAGCTAGTGCACAAAGTCAATTAGCTTCGGCTAAAGCAAACTACAACAGTGTAGCTGCCAATATTGATTTCTCTATTGTTAGAAGTCCAATTGACGGTATTGTAGGGGCTATTGCTTTCCGTGAAGGAGCGTTAATTTCGCCTAGTGACCCAACTCCATTGACAACCGTTTCTGACGACAGCGAGATCTTTGCTTATTTCTCAATGAACGAAAAAGAGTACTTTAACTTCGTTGAAAAAATTGAAGGAAACACATTAAAGGAAAAATTAACCCATTTACCAGAAGTTGAATTACAGTTAGCCAATGGATCTACTTACCAATACAAAGGTAAAATCGAAACCATTAGTGGACAAATCAACACCGCTACAGGTACCGTACAAGTACGTGCTGCATTCCCGAATAAAGAGCGTATTTTGAGTACAGGTAACAGTGGAACGCTATTAATTCCTCAAACGTACAACGATGTGATGGTTGTACCAGAATCATCTACTTTCGAACAACAAGGTCAAGTCTATGTGTACAAAGTAGAAAACGATACGGTAAAAGCTACTCAAATTGAAGTAATTGAGCGTGTAAACAAACTAGCCGTTGTAAAATCAGGTCTTTCAAAAGGCCAAACAATTGTAGGTACAGGATTGGGTACGTTGCGTAATGGATCAGCGATTACACCAACGCCAACGACAATTGAGAAGATCAACGACTACAAATCAACATTCTAAACTATGTTAAAGACATTTATTGAAAGACCTGTTCTATCGACAGTTATTTCTATTCTAATAGTAATCTTGGGGGTGCTGGGTTTAACCGCACTTCCGGTAACGCAATATCCTGATATTGCGCCTGCAACAGTGCAGATCAACGCCAGTTATCCTGGTGCGAATGCGGAGACTGTTATGCAAAGTGTGATCATCCCGATTGAAGAGCAAGTAAACGGGGTGGAAAACATGGATTACATTACTTCTACTGCCAGTAATGATGGTAGTGCGAGTATCCAAGTAATCTTTAAACAAGGGGTTGACCCGGATATTGCAGCAGTAAACGTACAGAACCGTGTGGCACGTGCTACTCCGCTTTTACCAGCAGAGGTAACGCGTTCTGGGGTTACAACACAAAAGCAACAAACCAGTGCGTTGATGTTCTTGTCGTTCTACTCTGACAATCCAAACTACGATGCGATTTACATCCAAAACTACATGAATATTAACGTTATTCCTGAGTTAAAACGTGTAAGTGGTGTGGGGGATGCTCAGGCATTCGGTTCGCGTAACTACTCGATGCGTATTTGGATTGAACCTTCAAAAATGAAAGCCTATGGCTTAGTACCTTCGGATGTTGTTCGCGTATTAAACGAGCAAAGTTTGGAGGCCGCAGCTGGTCAATTAGGTGAAAACAACGCAGAAGCCTTCCAATATGTAATTAAGTACAGTGGTAAGTATAAAACACAAGAACAGTATGAGAATATTGTAATCAAGTCGTTGGCTAACGGACAAGTACTTTTATTAAAAGATGTAGCGAAAATCGAACTAGGTGCGATGTCTTATGTAGGAAACTCGGAACTAGATGGACACCCAGCAGTTGCCATGGCGATCTACCAAACGCCAGGCTCAAACGCACAAGAGATCAATAAACACTTACACAGTGAATTAGAATCTTTGTCTAAAAACTTCCCTGAAGGATTACACTACAAAGTATTGATGGATACTAACGAATTCTTGGATGCATCAATTAGCAAAGTAGTAACCACGTTAATTGAGGCATTTATCTTGGTATTCTTCGTGGTATATATCTTCTTACAAGATTTTAGATCGACGTTAATCCCATTGATTGCGGTTCCTGTTTCGATTATTGGTACGTTCTTCTTCTTGAATGCTTTTGGCTTCTCGTTGAACTTACTAACCCTATTTGCCCTCGTACTCGCCATTGGTATTGTGGTGGATGATGCCATTGTCGTCGTGGAAGCCGTCCACGCCAAGATGGAGGCCACAGGTGAAGATGCACTAGAAGCGAGTAAGAGTACGATGGACGAAATTTCAGGTGCGATTATCTCCATTACCCTAGTAATGGCGGCAGTATTTATTCCTGTAACGTTTATTAGTGGTCCTACCGGAGTATTCTATAAACAGTTCGGTATTACGCTTATTATTGCGATTTTAATTTCGGCTGTAAACGCCCTTACCTTGAGTCCCGCTTTATGTGCGGTATTCTTGAAACACCACGATGTAGTAGATAACGGTAAGCGAAAAAATCTACTTCAACGTTTCTTTAGAGCATTCAACATTGCATTTAATAGCATTACAGAAAAATACGGTAATTCATTTAAGTTCTTACTAAAACACAAATGGATGACCTTCTTAATCTTGCTTGCGTGTTTAGGTATTACTTACTATTCAGCGAAAACAATGCCAACAGGATTCGTACCAAACGAAGACCGTGGGTTTATCATGGGGAACATTGAGCTACCAGCAGGTGCTTCTCAAGACCGTGTGGTAGCAATTCAGAGAGAATTCTCTAAAATTGTACAACAAATTCCAGGAGTTGACGGGGTAACCGTCGTATCGGGATTCTCTTTCATTAACGGTCAGGGGTCTAACTACGGGATGGCGATGATTAAGTTGAAAGATTTCAAAGAAAGAAAAGCACCAGAATTAGCGACTGACGTAGTAATTGGAAAATTATTTGGTTTAGCTGCAACACAATTCCAAGATGCAAGAATGATCTTCTTCCAACCCCCTAGTATTCCAGGTTTTGGTATGTCATCTGGTTTTGAGTTAAAACTATTAGATAAAACTGGAGGTTCATTGACTGATTTTGATCAAAAATCAAAAGAGTACTTAGGTGCTTTGATGCAACGTCCTGAAATCATGTATGCTCAATCTTCATTTAATACGAACTATGCACAATATGAGTTAGATTTAAATGTGGCTAGAGCTAAAGAATCAGGCGTATTAGTAAGTGATATCTTCTCTGCTTTACAAGGGTATATTGGAGGAATTTACGCTGCTGACTTTACTCGTTTTGGTAAACAATTCCGTGTAATGGTTCAATCCTTACCAGAATATCGTTCAGATGTAAATAGCTTAAATGAAATTTACGTACGCACAGGTTCAGGTGAAATGGCTCCAATTACCCAGTTTGTTAACTTGACTAAAGTATACGGACCACAATCGATTAACCGTTACAACTTATTTACCTCTTCGAATATTACAGGTGCTCCAAAACCAGGATTTAGTTCGGGAGATGCGATTAAAGCAGTACAAGAGGTGGCACAACAAAACTTGTCATCTGGTTATGGAATTGACTTTACGGGATTATCGCGTGAGGAGATTAGTGCAGGAAACCAAACGGTGCTTATTTTCTTCTTGTGTGTAGTATTCGTTTACTTCTTACTATCTGCGCAATACGAAAGTTATATGTTGCCATTTGCGGTAATTTTATCTTTACCAACGGGTATTATGGGGGCTTTCCTTGCACAAAAAATTGCGGGATTAGAGAACAACATTTACTTCCAGATTGCCCTGGTCATGCTTGTTGGACTACTCGCGAAGAACGCCATTTTGATTGTGGAGTTCGCTGTTCAACGTAGAAGACATGGTGAATCGATTGTAGCATCAGCAATCAACGGTGCGAAAGCGCGTTTACGACCAATTCTAATGACCTCATTTGCGTTTATCTTAGGATTAATGCCATTGGTATTCGCAGGTGGAGTTGGATATATCGGAAACCGTTCAATCGGTACAGGTGCTGCATTTGGATTATTGATTGGTACAATTATCGGGGTATTTGTAATCCCTGTATTGTATGCGATATTCCAATATCTTCAAGAGAAAATTAAACCAATTAAATTTGAAGAAATTAAGTCTGAATAACATGAAAAAACAATATATATACAGAGCGATTCCTGTTGCTATATTAGGGCTTACCTTGCAATCTTGTATAGTTGCGAAGAAATATGATAGACCTGATGTAATTCAAGAAGAACAATATAGAGGTAGTACTACTGCAGACTCTCTTTCCATGGCAACGATGTCATGGAAGGAGTTATTCTCTGATCAAACCTTGATTCAATATATTGAAACGGGCTTAGAGAATAACTTGGATATGCTTATTGCCATTGAAAATATCAATGCTGCACAAGCCTACATGCAACAAGGAAAATGGGGCTATGCTCCTACGTTAAGTGTTGGAGCAAACTACACCCATAGCGTTCAATCTAAAAATGGTCCTCAAGGGATTATGTATGGAGACAAACGCGTGAAAACAGACTTGTACGATGTTACAGGACAGTTTTCTTGGGAGCTAGATGTTTGGGGTAAATTGAGAAGTAACAAAAGAGCTTTCGTAGCGAGTTACTTGCAAACTGTATCCGCACAACAAGCCATAAAAACACAGCTAATTTCTACTATTGCCACAACGTATTTCCAACTCGTTGCACTAGATAAACAAAAGGAAATTACAGAACTTACGATTGCAAACAGAAAAAACAGTTTAGAGACGATTAACGCGTTAAAAGAATCTGGACAAGTAGATGAAATCGCTGTAAAGCAAACGCAAGCGCAATTGTATAATGCACAAGCCTTGTTAGTTGATTTAAACAACAACATCAAAATAACGGAAAATACCTTTAGTATTTTACTGGGACAAAATCCAGGTGAAATCAAAAGAGAGTCATTGAGCAACCAAAGAGTGCATGCTGATTTAACTGTAGGTGTTCCTATGCAACTCTTAGCTAACCGTCCAGATGTTAGAGCCGCTGAATACGGCTTAGTAAATGCCTTTGAAATGACGAATGTAGCGCGAGCGAACTTCTACCCTTCTTTGCGTTTAACAGCCAATGGTGGTCTTCAAAGTCTTGATTTTGACGAGTTGTTCAATACGAGTTCTGTATTTGCCAACTTCATCGGTGGTTTGACACAACCGTTGTTAAATGGTAGACAAATCAGAACCCAACACCAAGTAGCACAGACGAAAAAAGAACAAGCCTATTTAGGGTATAAAAAAGCAATCTTAACCGCTTCTAAAGAAGTATCTGATGCACTGTATACCTATCAAAGTGCTTCGGAAAAATTAGAGCTAAAGAAAAAAGAATACGAAGCGTATCAATTAGCGACGGAATATTCAGAAGAGCTTTTAGTTCAAGGGATGGCCACTTATCTAGATGTATTAACAGCTAGAGAAAGTGCGCTTGCTGCTGAGTTAAGCTACATCAACACCGAATTGACACAATTGACGACTTTAGTACAATTGTATCGTTCCTTAGGTGGTGGATTAGAATAAAACACACCAACACATCCATAGTTAAAAATAGCAGTAGGCAATTGCCTGCTGCTATTTTTTTTTGGTGTAATACGCAATGCTTGATGGGTAATAAGTGATTGTTTTCTTCGACACTCCTTGGAGAATGCTTGGAGAATACTTGGAAAACACGTCCTTTTGTCGAAGAAGTCTTGGAGCGAACTCGAAGCAATGACGAACGAAGGCTCATGCATTCACCTTGAAATCCCTTATTTAGCAAGAACTTTTACTTTTTTGTTGCAATCTCCGTTTACAAAACAAAATTTTCTTTGAGACTTAGAAGGTAGACGCTACACCCAACCCTCATCAAATTTTCTTATCTTTGAATCATGCGCATTCTCCCCTTTCTCTTTCCACGGTATACTTGGCACAAGTCCAAGGCTGAAAAGGTAATTTACCTCACCTTTGACGATGGACCTATTCCAGGAGTCACGGAATGGGTATTAGACATCTTAGCTCAACATCAAATTAAAGCCACTTTTTTTTGTATTGGGGATAATATCCGAAAACATCCTACTGTATTTCAGCGAATTTTAAAAGAGAATCATCAAGTAGGCAATCATACCTTTCATCACCTCAAAGGATGGCACACCCCCTTAGAGGAGTATATTGCGAATATGCAACAATGTCAACAGGAAATTGAGAAGCACCTCAAACAACCCGTGCGACTATTTCGTCCACCGTATGGGAAAATTAAAAAAAGTCAAGGGAAATTTCTACTAGATGCAGGGTATGAAGTAATTATGTGGACGCTCATCACCAAAGATTATGATGCCAAACTCAGTCCACAAGCGTGTTTAAACCGCACCCTCAAGCGAGTTAAACCGGGTAGTATTATTGTATTTCACGATAGTTTAAAAGCAGAAAAAAACATGAAGTACACCCTTCCCCTTTTAATTAAACACCTAAAGGAAAAGGGATACTCCTTTGCTCTTTTATAAAGTAGTCGTTACACTAAGTAAAGCTTCCGCCTCCATTAGTCCACTTTGTCTCCAAATCATGGCCCCTTTTTTGTACAACAACATTGTAGGTACCTTTTTGATACGCAAGGCTTCTATTAATTCACTATTCTTAGCTACATCAATCTTAACAATACGCAACTTATCTCCCATAGTAGCTGCAACTTCATAGATTACAGCATCCATGGTTGTACAGGCATCGTTCCATTGAGCATAGAAAAAAACTAATACAGGTACATCTGCTGTTACTAAATCTCCGAATTTTGACATAAACCTCTCAATTAATGATTTTACTTCTTCTTTAACAACTTATTATTACAAAAATATTACATTTTAGTAGAATAAACTATTTTTTCTTTCTCAATTCAAGAACTGTTATTTCAGGCCAAATCCCAGTACGACCTTGATAGGCATGATAACCAAACCCGCGATTTACATAGATCATCTTGCCCATTTTTTCATAGAGTCCAGCCCATTGTTTATACACATATTGAATTGGACTCCATTTTATAAATCCCGGTATTTCAATACCGAATTGACTCCCATGCGTATGCCCTGCTAAAGTGAGTTGAAATTGTTTCGGATGCGCTAAAACTTTCGCCTCCCAATGCGATGGATCATGTGACATCAATACTTTAAAGTCATCAGAGCTCACGCCTTGGGTTGCACGATCTAAATCGCCATATTTCATAAAATGTGCGCGTTCCCCCCAGTTTTCTACGCCGACGATAACTAAGCTATCGCCTCCTTTTTTTAGTCGTACATGCTCATTGCGCAACAAGGTAAAACCAATCGCAGGACTCAAATCGCAGATCGCCTTAAAATTGCGAATGCGTTCTTCCTCTGTTTCCCATTGAATGTACTCTCCATAATCGTGATTGCCTAAAATGGAATAATTCCCATACGGATGTTGGTCAAGCTTTTTGAAAACATCCATCCACGGAATCATTTCACCGGCTAAACTATTGACCAAATCTCCAGTAAATAACAACAAATCCGATTGCTGTTGATTCACTAAGTCAATGGCATATTCTAATTTTTCACGATTGTCAAAACTGCCAGAGTGGATATCGGAGAGTTGGGTAATGGTGAATCCATCAAAGGCATCGGGCAAGTCCTCAAAAGTCAAGATGTGTTTGTGGACCTGAAATTTATATCGACCTAGGGTAATGCCGTGTAAAACTGAAATAAAGGGAATTGCAGCAACGCCAAAAGCAAGTTGCGTGATAAACTTTCTTCGCTCTGGTAAAAAAGCGCGTTTCTCTGTTGTTTTAGTCCTTTTGCAATATTGAATAATGCCGCGGAAAAGGCGAACAATATCTTCAAGAAGTAATAAGAGGGTAAGAATCACCTTGGGTAAGTAAAACAAGATGATCAAAGCTGCGGCCAACATCGATTGGTGATTTTGTCCAGAAGAACGATCAAAACGCGAAAACCCATAAGCGATATAGGCTATAATTAAGGCTGAGCAGACCAGATAAAGCAAGCGAAAAAACCGACGGTCAGTTACCTGTTTTACAGCTTGAAAGGCATAAAATTCGACAAGGAGTAAAACAGGTAATAAGAATCCTAAATTCAACATAGTAAAAGCGATAAGTAACAAAGTTAGTTTTTTGTATCACGTATCAAACTATCTTTAACAAAGATTAATACGCAGAGAAGAAAAATCAATATTGTCTTCCTTTTTCACAGAGGTTCCACAGCGAGCAAAACAAAATCACTATCTTTGAAATTAATTCAGTATTAAATAAAAACCATCATTCAATGGCTCAACAACAACGTCTTTTTTTACTAGATGCCTATGCCTTAATCTTTAGAGGATATTACGCACTTATTAAAAACCCAAGAGTAAACTCAAAAGGATTAGATACTTCTGCTATATTGGGATTCATGAATTCACTTTTAGATGTTATTAAAAGAGAAAATCCCGATCATTTAGCAGTTGCCTTTGACAATGGTGGTAGTAAAGATCGCTTGGCGATATTTCCCGAATACAAAGCCAATCGAGATGTAACACCTGAGGCGATTAAAGTAGCGGTTCCCTATATCAAGGAAATTCTAAAAGCCATGCATATTCCCATTATTGAAGTTCCTGGTTTTGAGGCAGATGATTTAATTGGGACCCTATCAAAACAAGCTGAAAAAGAAAATTTCAAAGTTTTTATGGTTACGCCTGATAAGGATTATGCTCAATTGGTTTCGGAAAACATTGTGATGTATCGTCCAGCGCGAATGGGTAATGGCATTGAAATTTGGGATGTTGAAAAGGTAAAAGAAAAATTTGAAGTTGATCACCCAGAGCAAGTCATTGACTTCTTGGGGATGATGGGAGATGCGGTTGACAATATCCCAGGGCTTCCAGGGGTTGGTGAAAAAACAGCAAAAAAATTCATCAAAGAATATGGTTCAATGGAAAATCTTTTGGCGCATACCCATGAGCTAAAGGGAAAAATGAAAGAAAACATTGAGGCCAATAAAGAGAAAGGACTCCTTTCTAAGCAATTAGCAACAATTATACTCGATTGTCCGGTTGAGTTTAACGCAGATAACTACATTTTAGAACAACCCGATGTTGAAAAGACGGATGCTCTTTTTATTGAGTTAGAATTCAGAAGAATGAAGGAGCAATTCGACAAGATTTTTGCTTCTAAGAATCAAGCTACGACTTCCAATTCAGCAATTGGGGTAGCTTCAGAAGCTGTCCCAGCTTCTGAAGATCAATTGGATCTATTTGGTTCTGCAGCAGGCTCAACATCTCCATCGCCTTTTCAAACGTTAGAAACGGTAAAACACATGTATCAATTGGCACAAACACCTATGGCTATTCGCTTGTTAGCACAGCAATTGCTGCAACAACAAAGCGTGTGTTTTGATACAGAAACAACAGGATTAGATCCTTTGACTGCCGAATTAGTAGGGCTGTCTTTTTCTTTTGAAAAAGGTACGGCTTTTTACGTTCCTCTTTCAGCAAACAAGGCAGAAGTACTCGAAACACTCGCACACTTCAAACCTTTCTTTGAATCGGAAACCATTGAAAAAATCGGTCAGAATTTAAAATACGACATCAAAGTTTTAAAACAATACGACATTCACGTCAAGCATCCGATGTTTGACACCATGATTGCGCATTACTTGATCAATCCCGATATGCGTCACAACATGGATGTATTGGCGGAAACCTATTTAAAATACACTCCCCAACCCATTGAGGAGCTGCTTGGAAAAAAGGGGAAGAACCAAAAAACCATGCGTGAGATTGAGGTGGAGCTTGTGAAGGAATACGCGGGGGAAGATGCGGATATTACTTTCCAATTGAAACAGGAATTCCTTCCTCAACTAGAAGCAACAGCTACGCTTGAATTATTTAACAACATAGAAATTCCATTAGTTTCCGTCTTAGCTGATATGGAAAGTGAGGGTATTCGCCTAGATGTCGATTTTCTTCAATCGCTTTCTACCACCTTAGATACTGACATCAAACAATTGGAGCAATCCATTTACGAAACAGCAGAAGAGACATTCAATTTAGCTTCGCCCAAACAATTAGGCGATATTCTTTTTGAAAAATTAAAAATTGGCGGTCCAAAACCCAAAAAGACCAAAACAGGTCAATATGCAACAGGAGAAGAGATTCTAAGTGAATTAGCACCTAAACATCAGATTGTTGCCGATATTTTGAATTGGCGCCAACTGATTAAGCTACAAAATACGTACGTGGATGCCTTACCAAAGCAAATCAATCCAACAACGAACCGCATTCACACCGAATATATGCAAGCGGTTGCAGCAACAGGGCGTTTGAGCTCTAACAACCCGAACTTACAAAACATTCCCATTCGCACCGAACGTGGTCGTTTGGTCCGTAAAGCCTTTGTAGCGCGTAATGAAGATTATTTACTACTCGCTGCCGATTACTCTCAAATTGAATTGCGCATTATCGCTGCATTGAGTCAAGAACCCAACATGATTGAGTCCTTTAAAAATGGAGAAGATATTCACCGTTCTACAGCGGCACGCGTATTCAATGTCCCTTTAGAAGAAGTAACCAAAGAGCAAAGAAGTCATGCTAAAACGGTAAACTTTGGGATTATCTATGGAGTTTCTGCTTTTGGATTGAGCAATCAAACCAATTTGACGCGTTCAGAGAGCAAAGAATTAATCGATACGTATTACGAAACATACCCTAAGCTAAAAGACTATATCGCCACGCAAATTGAATTTGCTAGAGAATACGGTTATGTACAAACTATTTTGGGCAGAAGAAGATATTTAAAAGACATCCATTCTCAGAATGCTGTGGTGCGTGGTGCCGCAGAGCGAAATGCAGTAAATGCACCTATTCAAGGAAGTGCAGCAGACATCATTAAAATTGCGATGATCCGCATTCACCAACGATTAGTCCAAGAACAATGGAGGTCAAAAATGTTATTGCAAGTACACGATGAGTTGGTCTTTGATGCCCACAAAGACGAGTTAGAAGCATTAAAAACGATGGTCAAAGACGAAATGGAACGCGCATTTACTTTGGAAGTTCCGCTAGTAGTAGACCTAGGAACAGGAGAAAATTGGCTTCAAGCACATTAATGGAGAATGGAGATGGGAAATGGGTGATTAGTGAGTGTTATGAACTAGCTTATTTTTACGATATAAAAGCGGTTGTCTTTATCAGGGCAACCGCTTTTTTGTTCTTTGCTCTTTGCTCTTTACTCTTTGTTCTTTGCTATTTGTTTTTTGTGGTTAGATTTATTGGATTGGTTTTTGAACAGGGCGGATTGCCATTCACCACTTACCATTCACCACCACTTACCACCACTTACCATTCACCACTTACCATTCACCACTTACCACTCACCACTTACCATTCACCACTTACCATTCACCACTTACCACTCACCACTTACCACTCACCACTTACCATTCACCACTCACAAAAAACCCGTACTTTTGCATCCAATACATTGACTATATGAAAAAAGCGATAGGAAAATTGATGCTAGGCATCACCGGATGGAAGCTAGTCGTACACGACGAATCGTTCAAGCAAGAAAAGAAGAGTATACTGATCTGTGTGCCTCATACCACCAATTGGGATTTTTATTACAGTTTGGCGTGTTTTTGGGTTTTAGGTATGCCGTTCAAAATATTCATCAAAGACTACTATACTAAATCGTGGTTTGGCTTTTTCTTTAAAGCGATTGGTTGTATTGGTGTAGACCGAAACAAGCGTCAAAATTTAGTGGAGTATGCGGTACAAATCATTGAAAATGCAGATGAAATTGCCTTGATTAATACGCCAGAGGGAACCCGTTCATTTTCACCCAAATGGAAACAAGGGTTTTATCACATTGCCAAACAAACAGATATTCCCATTGCCTTGTGCTATGCCGATTACAAAAAGAAGCAATGTGGCATCATGAAATTGGTCAAAGTCGGCGATAAATCTTTTGAGGAATTACTCGATGAAATTGCGCCCTACTACAGCCCAGAAATGGCAAAATACCCAGAAAATTACAATCCAAAATTGTATTAATTTTTTAATTGCGCCATGAAAAGAATCAATATCCTACTCTTCTGTTCCTTATTCTTTCTCCAATGTGGAAGCATAAAGCCTGAACATGACCAGACGATTCTTGCGTTACAACTTTGTGAGCTTTATGGTTCCGATCAAAGCATAAGGTCCAAGACATTCGCACAAAAAAACAGCAAGCTCTTACCTCTGCTTGATTCGATTAACTTCTCAAAAGTAGTTTCCTTTGTTCAAACCTATGGAATGCCGAATGAAACCTTACTTGGAACTGCTAATTATCACGTTGAATGTGTAAAACTAGCAGCTTTCTCTATACTCTTACACAATCCGGATAAACTTGTACTAGATGAAACTTATTATGCCTTGTTTTTAAATGAAGTACAAGCAGGGCGAATGAAGCCTGAGTTTTTTGCCCTACTTCTTGACAAATACTATTGGTCAAGAGGAGAAAACCTCGTTTATGGTAGTCAATTTGGACTCCCCTGTTTGAGTGAGAAAGCAACTGTAAACCAACGAAGAAAGGCAATAGGACTAGAAGAATTAGCGGACTCGAAGTTCAAAGTATGCGAATAAGTGGATTATCTTTTAAAAATATCTTTTGCAGGAAAGGCTTTTCTGCGACAATTGAGTTAAAAAAAGGACAAGCCTCTTGAATCAAACAAATTACAACTCAGCGATTTAATAGCAAATAAAAGCAAAAAACAGCTTGATGAATTTGTATAATAAAAGAAATTATGTAATTTTGCACTCCCTTAATTGGGAATGGAATGTTTAATTAAATACAAAATTATTGTGGAAAGTTTAAGCTACAAGACTGTATCAGCTAACAAAGCAACTGTTCAAAAAGAATGGTTAGTTGTAGACGCTGAAGGCCAAAATTTGGGACGTCTTGCTTCTAAAGTGGCAACACTTTTAAGAGGTAAACACAAGACAAATTACACGCCGCACGTAGACTGTGGAGACAACGTAATCGTAATCAACGCAGAAAAAATCAACCTTACAGGGAACAAATTAGATGACAAGACTTACATCCGTCACACAGGTTACCCAGGAGGACAACGATCTTTAACTGCTAAAGTAATGCAACAAAAAAATCCTGCATTATTAGTAGAGAAAGCAATCAAAGGGATGTTGCCTAAAAACAAATTAGGAGCACAATTATTCCGTAATTTAAATGTTAATGTAGGGACTGAGCACAAACATGAGGCTCAACAACCTAAAGCCGTTAATTTAAACGAAATTAAGTAATGGGAGTTATTCACAAAATCGGTAGAAGAAAAACCGCTGTTGCTCGTGTTTATGTTTCAGAAGGAACAGGAAAGATCACAGTAAACAAAAAAGATTTTACAACTTATTTCCCTACTGGTACATTACAGTACAAAGTATTACAGCCTCTTACACTTACTGAGAACGCTGAGAACTTTGACGTAAAAGTAAATGTATACGGAGGAGGAACTACAGGACAAGCTGAGGCAGTGCGTATGGCAATTGCTAGAGCGATGTGCGAAATTGATGTAGAGAACAGAGCAATTCTTAAGCCAGAAGGTTTATTAACGCGTGACCCACGTATGGTTGAGCGTAAGAAATTTGGTCAGAAGAAAGCTCGTAAGAGATTCCAATTCTCTAAACGTTAATATTTATTTATTATTAAAAAATCTAGGTTTTTGTTGCGCACTTGCATTTTTTGTAAGAAGTAGTTTAGCATCTAAATGGTTGAGACCGAGTAATCGCTACTGAATCATTGCTAAAGTAACAGAACGTAAACTATTAGAAAATGGCAAACAAAGTAGAAGTAAAAGAATTACTAGAAGCAGGTGTTCATTTTGGACACATGACTAGAAAGTGGGATCCAAACATGGCTCCTTATATCTATATGGAGCGTAATGGTATTCACATTATCAATCTATATAAAACTGCAGCTAAAATTGAAGAAGCGAATGAAGCTTTGAAAAAAATCGCTGCATCAGGAAGAAAAGTCCTTTTCGTTGCTACAAAAAAGCAAGCGAAAGACATCGTAGCTGAAAAAGCAGCTGCGGCTAACATGCCTTACATCACTGAAAGATGGCCAGGTGGTATGTTAACAAACTTCGTTACTATTCGTAAAGCTGTGAAAAAAATGGCTTCAATCGATAGAATGAAAAAAGACGGTACATTTATGACGCTTTCTAAGAAAGAGCGTTTACAAGTTGAGCGTCTTCGTGCAAAATTAGAGAAAAACTTAGGTTCTATTGCTGACATGACTCGTCTACCAGCAGCTCTATTCGTTGTAGATATTAAAGCTGAACACATCGCGATTAAAGAAGCACAAAAATTAAACATTCCGATCTTCGCTATGGTGGATACGAACTCTGACCCACGTCAAGTTGACTACGTAATTCCAGCAAACGATGATGCTTCTAAATCAATCGATAAAATTTTATCTTTAGTGACTGCTGCTATTATCGAAGGTAATGCAGAAAGAAAATCTGAAAAAGAAGAAGCTCCAGCTGTAAAAGCTGACGCTGAAGCTAAAGCATAATTTTTTAACAATATCATAAAGTCGTTATGCTGATAGATGTTTACCTTTGTATTCAACTGTCCATAACGACTTTTTTAATTTATTAACTCTTTAAAAGATTACTAAAATGGCAAATATTACTGCTGCAGACGTAAACAAGCTGAGACAACAAACAGGTGCCGGAATGATGGACTGTAAAAAAGCTTTAGTTGAGGCTGAGGGAGATTTCGATAAAGCAATCGAAGTTTTACGTAAAAAAGGACAAAAAGTTGCTGCTAACCGTTCTGATCGTGAATCATCAGAAGGTGCTGCTGTAGCTCTTGTTAACGCTGACAAAACTAGAGGTGTTGTTATTACATTAAACTGTGAGACTGACTTCGTAGGTAAAAACGAAGGTTTCCAAGCCTTGGCAAAAGAATTGGCTGAAAAAGCAATCAACTACAATACAAAAGAAGAATTCTTAGCTTCTCCATACAATGACACCATGACTATTGCTGACAAATGTATCGAGCAAACAGGAGTTATCGGTGAGAAAATCGAAATCGGTTCTTTCGAAGTATTAGAAGGTGCTTACATCGGTTCTTACGTTCACGGAAACAAAATCGCTGCAATTACTGCTTTATCAGCAGCTGTTGCTAAAGCGGAAGAAATTGCAAAAGACGTTTCTATGCAAGTAGCTTCAATGGGAGCTGAGACATTATCTTACAAAGATTTTGACGCAGATTTCATCGCGAAAGAAACAGAAGCTCGTATCGCAGTGATCGTAAAAGAAAACGAAGAGTTAGTACGTTTAGGTAAAACACTTAAAAATGTACCTCAATATATTTCTTACGCTCAACTTACTGAAGAAGTATTGAAACAAGCGGAAGAAGATGCTAAAGCTGAATTAAAAGCTGAAGGTAAACCTGAAAACATCTGGGATAGAATTTTACCTGGAAAAGTGGCTCGTTTCATCAGTGACAATACAACTTTAGACCAAGAGAAAGCATTATTAGACCAAAACTTCATCAAAGATGAAGCTAAAAAGGTATCTGATTATGTAAAAGCTTTTGGTGTTGAAATCACAGGATTCAAAAGAGCTACATTAGGATAATATATTTCCTTAAAAAATTAAAATATCAAACCTCAAGCATTTTGTTTGAGGTTTTTTTATTTATTTTCGTATTTTTAAAACAAAAAAATATGAAACTAATCAAGAATAGCCTATTATTACAAATCGTCATCGCAATAGCGCTAGGAAGCCTATTGGGCGATCGTCTACCCTTAGGCATCAGTAGAATCTTTACTACGTTTAATGGGATTTTTGGCAATTTCTTAAACTTCATGATCCCCTTGATCATCGTAGGCTTAATTATTCCTGCCATTGGAAATATCGGTAAAGCTGCGGGTAAACTATTACTGATCACCACCGCTATCGCTTACGGATCAACTATTCTCGCAGGACTGAGTTCCTACGCCGTTTCTATTTCAATTTTTCCTAATCTACTGGCTACTCAGTCAGTTGAACTGACAGAAGAGGTCGAAAAAGTGCTCCTTCCCTATTTTAGTATTGAAATTCCCGCCTTCTTTGACGTGATGAGTGCCTTGATTTTTGCATTCATCGCTGGGATATGCATCTCCAAAGGTCCGTTTACGTATTTAAAGGGCTTTTTTAACGAGTTTCAGTCGATTGTCATGACCATTATCGAGAAGGTTATTATTCCTTTCTTACCGCTCTTTATTTTCGGCGTGTTTTTAAACATGACCTACAGCGGACAAGTATTTGTGGTACTCGAAACCTTTTTAAAGATCATCGGTGTTATTTTCGCCCTACACATCGCCTTTTTGTTTTTTCAATACTGCATTGCAGGAGCCATTGCCAAAAGAAATCCGTTGGTCTTGATGCAAAAAATGCTACCGGCATACATCACCGCTTTGGGTACTCAATCCTCTGCGGCGACTATTCCCGTAACTTTAGCCTCAACCTTAAACAACAAAGTCAATCCCAAAATTGCAGGTTTTGTGATTCCCCTTTGTGCAACCATTCACCTGGCAGGAAGCACCTTGAAAATTGTCGCTTGTGCCATTGCCTTGATGTTGATTCAACAGACCCCAATTGATCCCTTAGCTATGATTGGATTTATTCTTATGCTTGGCGTTACCATGATCGCTGCTCCTGGAGTTCCTGGCGGAGCCATTATGGCCGCTTTAGGTGTATTACAATCCATCTTGGGATTCAACCACGATCAACAGACCTTGATGATTGCACTCTACGTTGCCATGGATAGCTTTGGAACGGCCTGTAACGTTATGGGTGACGGTGCGATTGCCATTATTGTAGATAAAATAGGCATGAAAGCAGATGATGTAGCAGTAGAAGCCTAATGCATTAAAAATAAACCTCATGTATACAAAAAAAGTCAGAAGAAATCTTCTGACTTTTTTTGTATACTATTTATCGACAGCCTCCTCTTGCCACATCTCTTTCGTAGTTTTCTTCCGCCATAATCATCTGATCTATAAAAGGATCATAGTAGCGATAGCGCTGGAAAATCTTGCGGAACGTTGTTTTCTCCTCCCAAGGTCCTTGTTTTTTAAAAATATAAGCAGAATACAGACCCATAGGATAGCTTTGCGTACTTTCTTTAACGTGAATGATCACCAAGTGCATGGTGTTTTCGTCAGCTTTACGCACATAAAATTCCCAAGTAGCCCCTTTTACAGACATCCCCGTAAAGGTTCCCGTAAATTTATTGCCTTGTTGTGTGGTACAACTATACAGCAAATCAAGTAAAGGTTCGCGTGTAAGGGACTCTCTGTCAGCGTCTATTCCAGCGTATTCATCAATCAAATAAAAGCCCCCTTGCTTATTCATGCCTGCTACAATAGAACGATTGTATATTCCCGTATTGATAAACAAATCGCTCTCTAATAAATTGGGTATAAAATCTTCTGACATAGGCAATTCAAATGGAAGATATTTGCTTTCTTTTACTGCTACCCATTCATTGTTTAACAACGTACGCAATTCTCTTTCTTCTGAAGTAAAAGTATTTGAATCACTATCAGAACTACAACTACCTAATAGTCCTACAAGTACAAGTACAAACGCTGTACATACTGATCTCATCATTATCTTATTTTAGGTTCAAAAGTAGTGTTTTTTTTTAAATTTAACATAAAACAACAATGCATTAAATTCCTTTTTTGCTTTGATCCCTCTCTTGTAGGTACAACGCGTATTTCTTGCTAAACTTTTTATAATAATATCCATTCATTGCCCACATCAATGGACCGTAAATTGCGATTCCCCCCAAGACCCAAACCCCAAAAGCAAGGGCCAACCTAGACCAGGTAAAGGTGTAATTTGCCTCTAAGAAATAAGTCAATCCCTCAACAAACAGCAGCATAATCAAACCAAAAACACTGCCATCTAAGAGACAGTACTTGAGGCGTCCACTTTTTCTTCTGCTTTCCCAATCCGTCATCAATTTCAGCTCTGATCTTTTCATAAGTTATTCATTTTTAGTCGAATTTAACATTTTATCTAAAACCAACCAACATTTGCTTCTTATAAAATAATCTTTATATTTGCCTTCAACTTTAGGGGTGTCTACATCAGTAGGCTGAGATTTTACCCTTTGAACCTGATCTAGTTCATACTAGCGTAGGGAAAAGTAAGATGACTTCAATTGGTACCTGTAGTACCTTTTTGTAGCCATTCCTAAAGTTATAGCATTAACACAAAAAAGGAATGGAACTACAAATCAACAATCAAAAAATTCACTTTGAGCAAACATCCATCAGTATTCAACTGTTGTTGGATCTGCATTGGCCTAAACAGCAAAGAGGTATTGCTGTTGCAGTAAACGCCTGCGTTATTTCGAAATCCGACTGGGCTACCTATGTGGTAAGCGAAGCGGATGATATTCTGATCATTACGGCTACCCAAGGCGGTTGATTCCATTTTACTTGTCAAACTTTAAACTAAAATTAAATCAACTTATGGAACAACACGAAAAAATTTCACAAACGCCTTTCCCGAATTCGAAGAAAATATACGTTGAAGGATCTCTCTATCCCATTCGCGTCGCCATGCGTGAAATTACCCTACATCCAACCAAACTAAGCACAGGATTAACAGAAGAGAATCCACCTGTAACGGTATATGATACCTCAGGTGCGTATACGGATGAACAATTGGATATCAATATTAAAAAAGGGTTACCTCGTCTGCGTGAATCTTGGATTACTGATAGAGCAGATATCGTTGTATTGGATCAACTGACCTCAGCCTATGGACAAAAAAGAGCAGAAGATCCAACGTTAGCGCATTTGCGTTTTGAATTTACACACAAGCCCAAAGTGGCCAAACTAGGCAAAAATGTCACACAATTGCACTATGCTAAGCAGGGAATTATCACAGCAGAGATGGAATATGTTGCGATACGCGAAAATCAACGTATTGCAGAACTAGAATCCGTATCGCCTGCTTTAAAACAGCAACATGCTGGGCATAGTTTTGGAGCCAATACACCCAAGAACTTCATCACGCCCGCCTTTGTACGCGATGAAATTGCAGCAGGACGTGCCATCATACCCAACAACATCAATCACCCTGAGAGTGAGCCGATGATTATTGGTCGAAATTTTTTAGTAAAGATCAATGCGAACATCGGCAATAGTGCGGTTACCTCAACAATTGAGGAAGAAGTAGAAAAAGCGGTTTGGGCGTGTCGTTGGGGTGCAGATACGATTATGGATCTATCAACTGGAAAAAACATACACGAAACGCGCGAATGGATTATTCGCAATTCGCCTGTTCCCATTGGTACGGTTCCTATTTATCAAGCGCTAGAAAAAGTAAAAGGCATAGCAGAAGATTTAACTTGGGAGATTTTTCGCGATACACTGATTGAACAAGCTGAGCAAGGTGTATCTTACTTCACCATTCACGCTGGTGTACTTCTGCGCTACATTCATCTCACTGCACAACGCGTTACGGGAATTGTATCACGCGGAGGATCCATAATGGCTAAATGGTGCTTGTATCATCATCAAGAAAATTTCTTGTATACTCATTTTGAAGAAATATGCGAAATCATGAAACAGTATGATATTGCGTTTTCTTTAGGGGATGGCTTGCGACCAGGGTCTATTGCTGATGCAAATGACGCTGCTCAATTTGCGGAACTTGAAACTTTAGGCGAATTGACAAAAATCGCTTGGCAACACGATGTTCAGGTGATGATCGAAGGTCCAGGCCATGTACCCATGCACTTGATCAAAGAGAACATGGAAAAGCAATTGCGCGATTGTGGAGAAGCACCTTTCTATACCTTAGGTCCCTTGACCACTGATATTGCACCGGGTTATGATCACATTACTTCTGCTATTGGTGCGGCCATGATTGGCTGGTACGGAACAGCGATGCTATGCTATGTCACACCAAAGGAACACCTGGGACTTCCCAATAAAAAAGACGTCAAAGACGGCGTAATAACCTATAAACTTGCAGCTCATGCCGCTGATCTAGCCAAAGGACATCCTGGAGCACAATACCGCGATAATGCGTTGAGTAAAGCGCGTTTTGAATTCCGCTGGGAAGATCAATTCAACTTATCCCTAGATCCTGATACGGCTAGAGAATTTCACGATGAAACGCTTCCGGCTGACGCGGCTAAAGTGGCACATTTTTGTTCCATGTGCGGTCCGAAGTTCTGCTCTATGAAAATTTCACAAGAGATTCGAGATACGGCTAATCAAGGCATGAAGGAAATGTCGGAAGAATTTATCAAGTCAGGAAAAGAGATTTACTTGTAACATGGTTGTAATCACGCCTTCTGATGTACATACCAATTGGAGTAACAAAGAGCTAGCCCTCGTCAATGAAATGTTGGCGAGAGGTTTACCTCTTTTGCATGTCCGAAAGCCACAGCTGACTTTTGACGATTTGCAAAAGTGGGTGGAAAAAGTAAGTTATCAACATCTTCACCGGTTAGTTATTCACATTCCTACCCCAGTTATCAACAATAAAGAAAAAGTTTTTAAACAGTATGTTCAACTTATCAACAGTCTAAGGGCTGATTTTACTCACTTATCAACAACCAATTGCTCATTTGTTAATAACTATGAGGGTAAACTCCCCTATTTATCAACAAGTGTTCATAACTCGACGGAATACACCAAGTTATCAACACAGCATCAACGCGTGTTTTTAAGTCCTGTATTTTCAAGTATATCCAAAACAGGGTATCATCCAACGGTGGATTGGCAGCAAGAAATTCAACAGTGGTCTTTTCCGTGGATCCAACGTGTTGCTTTGGGCGGTATTACACCCGAACGATTGCCTCTCGTACAAGCGATGGGATTTGATGATTTTGCCGTATTAGGAGCGATTTGGCACGCACAAGAACCTTTAAAAATTTTTGATTTATGTTACAAACAAGACCCTTTGTTCTTTCCTTAGCGGGTTTCGACCCCTCTGGTGGAGCGGGTATCCTAGCGGATATAAAAACAGTTGAGAATCACCAAGTCTATGGCGTCGGCATTCTTACCGCCAATACCATACAAACTGAAGATGCTTTTGTTGCTATTCGATGGGAAAAATGCGACTATGTCCTCCAACAACTGGAAGCAGTAGCCAAGCGCTACCAACCGCAAGTCGTCAAAATTGGCATCGTCGAATCAGGGAGTGATCTGTTACATTATATTGAGATGATCAAACGCTGTGTTCCCCAAGCCTTTATTCTTTGGGATCCTGTTTTGCGCTCCAGTACACAATTTGATTTTACAGCACATATAGACAAGCAAACCCTCTTGGCTATCCTCCATCAACTTGATTTGATTACACCGAATTATATGGAAATGAATCAATTAATTGATACGGATGCTACTCCAATCGAAAAGGCTGAATCCCTTCGCGGCATTTGTGGGGTTTTACTCAAAGGAGGGCATCATCCCAAAACCAAAGCCGTAGATCAACTCTTTACGGCAGATGAAATTCATACGTTTTATCCTCAACGGATCTTTTCCCAAAGTAAACACGGTACTGGTTGTATCTTATCCTCGGCTATTGCCAGCTATATTGCCCTTGAATATCCTTTAAACCAAGCCATTCACAAGGCAAAAAAATACGTTGAACAAACTATAGCTTCTAATTCATCTTTACTCGCTTATCATGTTTAATCCCATTCAATACATTAGTCAAGGTGATACACCTCAAGAGCAATTGTATCACATCAAATCTGTTTTAGACGCTGGTCAGAAATGGATTCAGTTTCGCTTTAAGCACACGCTTTCTTCCATCCGCTGGAGTACAGCAGAGCAAGTGAAGCAACTGTGCGACAGCTATCAAGCTACGCTAATTATCAACGATCACGTGGATTTAGCCCGTGCCATTGATGCAGATGGCGTTCATTTGGGCTTACAAGATCAATCGATCAGCGGAGCGCGAATGATCTTACCCAATAAAATAATCGGTGGTACTGCTAATACCCTAGCCGATGTAGAAGAGCACATACTAGCAGGTTGTACCTACATCGGTTTAGGACCGTTGCGCTATACTCCAACCAAGCAAAATTTAAGTCCGTTATTGGGGATTGAAGGCTATCAAGCCATACTTGCCGCACTGACTCCTGAGCAAAAGAAGACACCTATTGTTGCCATTGGCGGCATCACCTTAGAAGATATTCCCGTTTTACAACACGTGGGACTATCGGGTGTTGCTATTTCGCGTTTATTTCATCAACAGCAACCTCAACAACTTGTACAACAATTAAACACCTATTTCTTATGAAACCTTTACAACTAGGCGATAAAATATTTCAGTCCCGTTTATTTTTAGGAACGGGAAAATACGGATCACCTGCCCTGATGGAAGCAGCAGCTTTAGCCAGTGGTACAGAATTCGTTACGCTTGCCTTAAAGCGATTGGATTTAACCCAAGCGAACGATCAGCTTCTCTCCCACCTCCAACATCCACATTTGCATTTACTTCCCAATACATCTGGAGCAAGAACAGCCAAAGAGGCTATTTTGGCTGCACAATTAGCGCGTGAAGCACTGGGCACCAATTGGGTAAAAGTAGAGATTCACCCTGATCCAAAATATTTACTTCCTGATCCTATTGAAACTTTAGTTGCAACGGAAGAATTAGCGAAACAAGGGTTCTTTGTTTTGCCTTATATCCATGCGGATCCCGTCTTGTGCAAACGCTTAGAAGATGTGGGAACAACAGCCGTTATGCCTTTAGGCTCTCCCATTGGAACAAACAAAGGATTGAGAACGCAGGATTTTTTAGAAATCATCATTGAAAGCAGTCGAGTACCTGTAATTGTAGACGCTGGTATTGGTGCTCCTTCGGACGCTGCAAAAGCGATGGAACTTGGTGCGGATGCGGTATTAGTTAATACCGCTATTGCCGTGGCAGGAGATCCCGTACAAATGGCCCAAGCCTTTCAACAAGCTGTCATTGCAGGTCGACTCGCCTACGAAGCCCAATTAGGCACCGTACAAAATCACGCGAATGCCTCCAGTCCATTAACCTCTTTCTTATACGAATAATCATGAGTTTTTACGAAATCTATAAAAACTATGACTGGGAAGACATTCGACAACAGATCGATGCTACGACCCCACAAGATGTCGCAACTAGCTTAGCCAAGAGCAAACGAGATCTAGGTGATTTTCTGCACTTTTTGTCTCCTGCAGCACGTCCTTTCTTAGAAGATATGGCCCAATTGAGTCAACAGTTAACCCATAAGCGCTTTGGAAAAACCATTCAGCTTTATACCCCTATGTATTTGAGCAACGAATGCCACAATATCTGTACATACTGTGGGTTTAGCATTGACAATAAAATTCGACGCAAAACCTTAACTGCTACCGAAATTGAACAAGAAATACAGTTGCTCAAACACCAAGGATATGATCATATACTATTAGTAACAGGAGAAGCCAATCACACGGTCCATTTACCTTATTTTGAACAAGCCATTAAACAAATCCGCGCGCATTTTTCTACTATTTCCATTGAGGTACAACCTCTAGAAAAAGACGAATATGTCGTATTAGCCCAATTGGGGGTTTATGCCGTATTGGTCTATCAAGAAACCTATCACGAAGCTGTGTATAAGCACTATCATCCCAAAGGGAAGAAATCAAATTTCCGCTATCGTTTAGAAACGCCAGATCGCATTGGTCAGGCGGGTGTACACAAAATAGGGCTTGGGGTCTTATTGGGGTTAGAAGACTGGCGAGTGGATAGTTTTTTTACGGCTTTACACTTGGATTACCTACAGAAAACGTATTGGAAAACGAAATACTCCATCTCCTTTCCTCGTTTGCGTCCAGCAGAAGGCAATGTAGAACCGAATTTTTGTATGGAAGACATCGATTTACTGCAGTTGATGTTTGCCTATCGCATTTGGAATGAAGATGTAGAACTTTCTATTTCCACGCGAGAGCGTGAACATTTCCGCAACCATGTCATTGGGCTAGGTGTAACTTCGATGAGTGCGGGATCTAAAACTAATCCAGGCGGTTATAGTGTAGATCAAGATTCATTAGCTCAATTTGAAATTTGCGATAATCGCTCAACTGCGGCCATTTATCAATTAATTCAATCCAAGGGGTATGAGCCTGTTTGGACGGATTGGCATGCGAGCTACGCTAACTATTTAGTAGAACAGGAACTATGTTAGAAATACACGATTTTTTACGCTATAGTCGTCCCATGAATGTAACAGAAGTGGGGGTTGAAGGTCAACTAAAAATTAAGCAAGCAAGGGTCTTGGTCATTGGTGCAGGTGGATTGGGTTCTCCGATCCTCACCTATTTAGCTGCATCAGGAGTTGGACAATTAGGGGTTGTAGATTTTGATCGCGTCGAAATTCACAATTTACACCGCCAAATTTTATTTACTGAACGCGATATTGGTCAATACAAAGCAGCGGTTGCTGTACAACGCCTCAATCAGTTGAATCCTCATATTGCTATACACGGGTACTGTGAAAAACTGACGGAAGACAATGTGCAACGACTTTTTGAATCCTACGATTACCTTGTGGATGGTACGGACAATTTTGCTACACGCTACTTAGTCAACGATGCCTGTATGCGATTTGGCAAACCTTTAATTTATGGTACTATTTTGGGGTTTCAAGGACAACTTGCCGTTTTTAATCACCGTCAATCCAAGGATTTGCGTGCTATTTTTCCAGAAATGCCAGACCCTAAGGATGTGCCTTCTTGTAATTTACATGGTGTACTGGGGACATTTCCTGGTATCATTGGTACCATGATGGCACAAGAAACGTTGAAAGTAATTGTAGATGCCCAACCGCTACACAATCAATTGCTTTTGATCGATACCTTAAACTGGAATCTTCGAGCGTTGACCTTTTAACGCTTGAAGATTTATTTACCTTTAATTAGATACTGCATGTATTCGCTTCGCGGCATTTCTGTTGCTCCTAATAGTGCTAAATGAGGATTGTACACTTGACAGTCTAACAAGGAATAACCGTCTTCTTTTAGTTTTTGTATCAGTCGATGGAAAGCTACTTTACTGGCATTGGATACCAAAGAAAACATACTTTCTCCACAGAAAATATGACCTAAATCAATGCCGTACAAACCACCTACTAAAGTTCCATCTTGCCATACTTCAACTGATTTTGCCAGCCCTTGTCGGTGTAATTCACAATACGCTTCCAACATATCATCCGTAATCCAGGTACCGTTTTGTCCTTGTCTTTTTACACGTTGACAATGTTGAATTACGGCTTCAAAGTTTGTGTTAAACGTCACCTGAAATAAGTTTCTATTGAGGATATTGCGCATGCTTTTAGACGGTTTAAAATCAGCGGGAATGACGACCATTCGAGGATTTGGTGCCCACCAAGTAATGGGTTCACCGTCTTCAAACCATGGAAAGACGCCTTGTTGATATGCTAGGCGGAGCCAATCTGCTGTCAATGCTCCACCAATGGCTAAAATACCAGAGGGATGAGTGGTTTCCACAGAAGGGAAATGCAAAATCGTAGGGTCAAGAATTGCTATCATATAAAAAAAAATCCCTAATCTCAATGATTAGGGACTATCGTAATTAAAATGGTAAATCATCGTGATCCTCTTCCGTAAATGACGGAGCAGGAGGAAATTGTTGCGTTTGAGGCGCCTGTGGTGCTTGCTGAGCAAACTGATTTGGCGTTGCTTGATTCGCTTGATAATTTTGATTAAAACCACCCGCTTGTTGAGCTGGTTGTCCCATTGGAGGTTGCTGCATGTATTGATTTTGCGCTGGTTGTCCCATGGCTTGTGCAGGTTGATTTCGATCAATTCTCCAACCCTGAATGGTGTTAAAATAACGCACTTCTCCTTGTGGAGATGTCCATTCTCTTCCTCTTAAATTAATAGACACTCGAACTGGCTCTCCTACTTGAAAACTATCCAATAAGCTCACTTTATCTTGAATAAACTCGACTAAAATATCCTGTGGATATTGCTCTTCTGTAGTAACCACAAGTTCTCTTTTTCTAAAGCTTGCACTAATGTCTTGTGGTTGCCCAATCAATTTAATTCTTCCTATTATTTCCATTATATCTTTTTTTTCCTGATTGTTTACTTCGCTACTATCATATTCCAAGCCAAAGGTACATTATTTTCCTCTAAATACTTTTTAGCTTGTTTAAATTTCTTTTCCAAATTACCTGAAGCCACGATTTGTTGAGCTTCTGGGTTGTGATCTAGAAAGGCTTGTACTTCTGCTTCGGTTGGCAAATGTTCCACGTTACCTAACATCCCCAAGTCATTTCCTGAAAAAATCCCGCTATCAATGACTTCTTGTGGGATAATATCAACACCTAATCCCAGCGTAGTTAGTGGTTTTTCCACTTCGAACATTCCTGCATTTGAACGGCTATACCAGTTACCTCCCATACGAGAAACCAAGTCAATCTTATGTTGATCAATTCCTCCTTTTTCATTTAAGATTGCCTCATCGATGTGCATTTTAACCACCTCACAGATCACTAAATTTCCTGCACCACCTTCTGTACCTAAACCAATTACTTCATTCACGACGCATTCAAACTGAACAGGGCTTTCTTTTACGCGAAAAGGACGCACTTCTTCTGACTCAATCATCGTAAAGCCAGCTTTTACAAACTCATTGATCCCGTCTTTATATTCTGTACTTGACAATGACGTTTGTTGTACCATATCGTAATTAACTACATTAATAACCACTTGCATGGTCGCTTGTACATTAAATAAGGTGTGTTTACACGTATTATCACGTACTCTTCTCGAAGGAGAGAAAACTAAAATTGGCGGATTTGCGCTAAATAAGTTAAAAAAGCTAAAAGGCGATAGGTTTGGTTTTCCATCAGCATCAACTGTACTTGCCAAGGCTATTGGTCTTGGTCCTACGGATCCTTGCAAGTATCCTTGTAATTCAACAGTTGAAATGTCTTTTGGGTTTATTGTTTTCATTTTGTTTCTTCTTTTTAGGTAGAAGAGTAAAGGTAATAAAAGCAGATTGAACCACAAAAAAACACAGCAGACAAACACAGACTTACTTATGCTCTTTTTCTTTTCTGACTAGATAATTGCTTTACCTCGCCTAGGGCTAATCTTCTCCTACTTTTAAAACCATTAGCGTAAAAAAAAAGGAGCATTTACTATATCAATTCTTCTTATTTTTCGTTTAATTTCTAAACAGGAGCGCTAACCGAATGGCGAAAGACACAAATTGCCTTCTTACATTCGCGTTTATTTCTCTATCTTTAAACTTCAAAAATCAACTACTATCTTGACAATTAAAAGGGAAATTATTCGTTGGACTTTAATTGCTACTGCTTTTGTGGTTCTCTTACTTATTCTATGGAATACGTATTCTTTTTTTCAGACCTACAAAGAAGAAGAGCGCATCAAAATGGAAATCTGGGCTACGGCATCCAATACGTTAAACGAAGCAAATCCAGTAGACACGAATTTAGAACTTCCTTTGTTGATTCTCACCAACAACACTACAATTCCCATCATTCAAACCGATGAGCGAGATAGTATCTTAGCCATGGTCAATGTACCCTTAAGAATACAACAAGACGAACAAGAAGCTGAGTTAGTTTTGCGCAAACTCAAAAACGAGAATGCTCCTATTGAAGTGGAAGTAGGAAAGAAAAAGCAGTATTTATATTATGGCAATTCTTCTTTACTGCTTAAATTAAAATACTATCCGTTAGCGTTAATCCTAATTTTCATTTTCTTTACCGTATTAATTATTATTTTTTATCGCAGCAATAAGATCGCCGCTCAAAATCGCCTTTGGACGGGAATGGCCAAGGAAACAGCCCATCAAATTGGCACGCCTTTATCGTCGCTATTGGGTTGGATTGAGATTATGAAGTTGGAAGAAATTAATCCGTCTATCATTGATGAAATTGACAAAGACGTTAAGCGATTACAAACGATTGCTGATCGTTTTTCTAAAATTGGATCTAAACCTCAATTAACTCCAGTTGATTTAATTGCGGAGACCCAGAAAACCTATACCTATTTTCAACAACGCGCATCAAAACAAATCACTTTTGAATTCACTGCACCAACTCGCGATATTGTGGTTTCACTTAACCCTGAATTACACAGCTGGACTATTGAAAACTTGATCAAAAATGCCATCGATGCAACAAAAGGAAAAGGAAAAATTTCCGTTTTAATTACAGAAACCGAGCAGTTTGTTCAATTGTACATTTCAGATACCGGTAGTGGGATTCCAAAAAACAAATTTGAAAAGATATTTGAACCGGGATATACCTCTAAAAAAAGAGGTTGGGGATTAGGGCTTTCACTCTCGCGTAGAATTGTAGAAGAATATCAAAATGGAAAGATTAAAGTCCATCAATCAGAACTAGGCAAAGGAACGACATTTAGTATTGTATATAAGAAGATAAACGTGTAAAGTACGCTATATGCCTGTACATCAAGAGGAAACAAAAAAAGCAACAGTAAACGAATTTACTGTTGCTTTTTTATTTCGCTTATAAGCCCTAAACTAGAGTCTATAAGTATTGTTGTACTTTTTTCACTACTTCTTCGAATTCCGCTGGACTCAAGGTTTCTTTTTTACTAAAGCGAATATCATCCATTGTTTGCAAAGGAATTAAATGCACGTGAACATGGGGCACTTCTAATCCTACAACAGACATTCCGATTCTTTGGCACGGAACAGCTTGTTCTAATGCTTTTGCTATCTTTCTTGAGAATTTCATCAAAGCTAGATAGTGTTCTTCTTCCATATCAAAAATCTTATTAATCTCTTGCTTTGGAATACACAACGTATGTCCTTTTGCATTTGGATTAATATCCAAAAAAGCTAAAAATTGATCATTTTCAGCGATTTTATAAGCTGGAAGCTCACCATTTATTATTTTAGTAAAAATTGAACTCATAATCGCGTTGTTTTTAAATTAATCTCTTGTAATTTCAAGAATTTCGAAATTCATTTGTCCATTAGGTACCTTGATCTCTGCTATTTCACCAACAGATTTCCCTAATAATCCTTTTCCAATAGGAGAAGTTACGGATATTTTTCCGGCTTTCAAATCAGCTTCACTTTCCGCTACTAACGTATAAGTTAAAATCATACCATTGGATTGGTTTTTAATTTTAACTGTAGACAGCACTAATGCTTTAGACTCATCCAATTGGGACTCGTCAATAATTCTAGCACTAGCAACTACCTCTTCCATTTTAGCAATTTTAAGTTCCAGTAACCCCTGTGCTTCTTTTGCAGCATCATACTCCGCATTCTCCGATAAATCCCCTTTGTCTCTTGCATCAGCAATTGCTTGCGATGCTTTTGGACGCTCTACACTTTTTAACTGCTCTAATTCATCCTTTAGCTTCTTCAGCCCCTCAGCAGTGTAATACGAAATTTTACTCATAATTAACTGGTTTATATAAATAGAAAAAATCCCATGAAACGGGATTTTCTGGTGCGTAAAATATTTTTATTATTTATTTGAATAAATTATCTAATCTTGTAAGGTTTACATGTCAAAGTTAATTAATTAAATTTGTTTTACAAATATTTTATGCGATGAAAAAAATTTTATTCCTAACCTTTGTTCTATTATTTGCCTTAGGTTGCTCTAGTGATAGTTATCGATCTTCCAATCCCTATTTACCGAATCAGAATGTCAATTTGAGAATTCCTCTTGTCTTAGCGGATAACTTAAATCACCCTGGGGGGGTCCACGTTGATCGATCAGCTCAAGCGGGTATTTCGGGGGTAGCAATTTACTCTAGGGATGGGCTAAACGAATACTACAGCTATGAATTAACCTGTCCCAACCACGAAATCCAACACGACGGTTCATCAGTTTTGATTCAAGATCCTAAACGTCCGACCTATTTCTACTGTAATGCGACACATTTACATCAAGGCGAAAAAGTCTATTACAACATCGCTTTGGGATTCTGGGGTAAAGCAGTCAATCAAAACTTAGAATACACCATGAAATCCTATCCAACAACAAGAGAAGGCGGGGTTATTATTGTGCGCTATTAATTTCTTTTTATACCATAAGAAAAGCCCGAAGCGCTTGCGTTTCGGGCTTTTTCATTTTCTTAGAATTTCAACGTTAATCCCGCTAGGATATTAAAGGTTGCTTGCGGATAATATCCTGCACCATCGATAGCTTGTTCTCCATCGTAATCAGACCAATAGTATCCATTTGACACGTATTTTACATCGAAAATATTATTGGCTAAAAGGGATACACCAATGCTTCTGAACCACTTTTTCACGGGAAATTCATAGTTCACACTCAAGTCATTGACAAAGTAAGAATCTAATTTTGAATTCTTTGCCTCAATATTAGACATATATTGTTCTCCTACAAACTTCGTCAAAAGCGACACACTCATTCCCTCAACAGGCAAGAAGGTAAGTGCATTTGAGGCAACCAGAGTAGGAGAAAAAGCAATATCTCGGGTTCCAAAGTACTTCATTTCTCCTTCCCACAAGTAAGATAAATTTTTGTTTTTATTTGAACTTAGGGTGATACTTGGACTCCAGTGTAACTTTGCTAACAGCTTTACATTTGCATCAACCTCGATTCCAAATCGGTAACTATCGTCCATATTTTCTCGGACAGCAGCACCAACATCATTCAATTGTCCTGTTAATACCAATTGATCTTTATACTTCATATAAAAAGCATTCACGTTCACAGACGCATAGGTATTAGCAAAACGCCATCCCAATTCAAAGTCATCTAGTTTTTCGGACTTTGGCATTTGATCTAACTTGCGTTCTTTATAATCCGTACGGTTAGGTTCTTTGTTAGCTCTCGCATACGAAAAATACAGCTGATTTTCATTGTTGACTTGAAACGTAATCCCTGCTTTAGGATTTAAGAAATTAAATTTTTCATTGACTACTCCCGTTTCTTTCCCATTCGCTTCATAGGTCACGCGTCTGTATTGCATATCACCGAATAAACTCCATTGATCAGCCAATTTCCAAGTGGCTTTGGCAAAGAAATTCACATCTGTTTTTACAGCGTGATCGCGATAGTATTCTTGTTTATAATCAAAAGCAACGGGCTGTTTAATCCACAGAATAGATCCAAAGTGATCGCCTTCGTATTTATTTGCTCCTCCACCCAAAACAACCTGTAGGGCCTCTGTTGTATAATTGGCATTCAACACCATCCCATAAAAATGGTTATCCAATCCTTTACGTCGAATGAGATCTGTTTTCTTTACCGTTTCTCCCTGAACGAGGATAGGCACTAGTCCATACTCTTCGAATTTCTGATTCTTTTTGTAGTTTTCATAATACCCATACCCTTTGGTATAGTGCAAAGAAACATTCGAACTCCATTGGTCAGACCATCTTTCACTCCAATGCAATTGATAGTGGTCTTGCTTGTAATTGTCGGTTTCATTGTTGTAAAACTGGGTATTTTCCTCGTCGTCTTTGTATTTCCCTGCTGGGTTATAACGTCTTCCATAGAGGTCTATCTCTTCTTGGGTTACGCCATTCCATGCTTGATAAGTCTTTTGTTTTCCACCGAATACTAAAGCCTTGATCAAGGAGGTATTCCCCACATAGACTCCCTGTAAGAAATAGGATTTAAGATCTGAGGATGCGCGATCGATATACCCATCAGAATGCATGTCAGAGAGTCTACCTGCGAGCTCAAATTTGTCGTTGATCAACCCAGTGCTAAATTTAACTGTTGATTTACGCGTATTATAGCTTCCAAATGAATTGGCAATTTCACCTGTTGCCTCTTGGGAGTAATCATCTGTTTTTAGGTTTAAACTCGCGCCAAAAGCTCCAGCTCCATTGGTAGAAGTACCAACACCGCGTTGCAATTGCAGGTTTTGAACAGAAGATCCAAAGTCAGGCATATTCACCCAGAAAGAACCTTGAGATTCTCCATCATTGTATGGAATTCCATTGAGTGTTACATTGACACGTGTTCCATCAGAACCACGCACTCTAAAGCTGGTATACCCAATTCCGTTACCAGCGTCTGTTGTGGTTACGACAGAGGTCATATGCCCCATTAAAACAGGAATATCCTGCCCTAAATTTCGTTGAGCTAGTTGTTTTTTCGATAGGTTTTGATAAGCAATAGGTGATTTGCCATCTACGCGAACAGCGGATAAAACAATTTCGTTCAGTGCTGTTTTTTGAATAGAATCTTGGACAGCTGGATTTTGCGCCATACTAGGCAAGGCTGCACTTAAACACAATCCGAAAATAAATAAGTGATTTACAGTTACTTTTTTCATTCGTAAAAATACTTTCACAAATAAAAGGGGCAATTATTGTTTGATTAATAATTACACTTTTCCCGTGCAAGGTAGTTGACTTGCACTATTTCCCTTGGCAGCATTACCTGCCCAGGTTCTACGGGTATGATCTCAGCCTGTATAGGCACCCCTTTGAGATTTGAACTGCAAATATAGGGAGTATTATTTAGAATCAAAATAAACGTTTGATCCAATCTTTTCTATTTTTTCCTTGTTTCCAGGAGCCTGAGAAATGATGGATAGCCACCGTATCTGTTGTTACGTGATATTCTCCCGTGATCCAATTTTTGGGACTAAAATACGCTTGTGGATAAATAACTGATTCACACGATTCTAATTGCTGTTTCTGATTTAAAAGTTTCAAACCGCGAAGTAGAAAATCATTGGTAATTGTAATAGTATTGGGCGTTGTATGGTACTTTTTGTACAAGTGTTTGCGGTAAAAAGACTTGGTTTTGTACCCAGACAACAACTTCTGCAAGATAGGATTGTCTTTTACACTCCCTAAAACCGCAGTACTTAACAGGCGATCGGATTCGAAACCACAAAAAAACTTGTGCCCTAAAAATGGATCAAAACTTTTTACAACTTCCACATCCGTATCCAAATAAATTCCCCCGTGTTCATTGAGTACATGCAAGCGACACACATCGGATACGAAGGCGTATTTTTTTTCTTGATAGGCTTCCTTAGCAAATCGATATGCATTAACATCAAAATTGTCTTCTGTCCAAATACACACCTCATAATCTGGAACAAATTCTTGTATTGAGGCTAAACACTTCACCATTTCCTCAGGATAGTTTCCATTACCAAACCAACATAAATGTACTTTTTTCGGAATTTTCATAACATAAAACCTTTTGTCTCAAAAGTACATTATTTATATCAATAAATTGTTATGTTAAAACTAAGTAAACTCAAATTATGCGTTTTCTAAGGCTTTTCTTCAAGGCTAATTTTTTATTGCTTTCCTTATTTTTGCGGATCACACTTTTGGGAACCTTCGTTTCCTTTCTAATTTTTTGTTGAACTAAGGCAACTTTAATTAGCGCAACGAGCTTTTGAATAACTATTTCCTTGTTTTTAATTTGGCTTCGCGTTTCTTCTGAACTCAAAATAATCAACCCTTCTTTGGATTGATAATGACTCAACTTCTTCTCCAATCGACTTTGTTCCTCTAGAGTAAACACTTTTGACTCGGCTAGATTCCAAAACAAAACCACTTTAGAAGACACTTTATTGACGTGTTGTCCTCCTGCACCGCCACTTCGTACGGCTTTAAAATTTAACTCTTTGATTAATTCTTGTACATTCATTCTTTTTCATTTTTTAAAATGGTATACCAAGCTCGATAGGCTTGAATGACCAATACAGTAAAAACAATAAACTGTATAGCCAAAATTCCCAAACCTCGATAGGCATACAAAGGCACTGAGATAATATTTCCGATGAACCACATTGTCCAGTTTTCAATCTTTTTTAGGGCCATATAGTACATCCCTAAAAAGAAGACACCAGAAGTAAAAATATCAATATAATTTTCAGGAGCGATGGGCGTATGAGTGATGCGATATACGCCATAAACAATAGCAATCGTGACAACAAAAACCACGACACCTATTCCCTTTTCTTTGGTTGTCGTTCGACTGATTTTTATGACTTGGTCATCCCCCTTCATTCTAGACCAATTGTACCAACCGTAAATACTCATGCAGGAATAATATCCATTGAGGATCATATCGCCTAAATAACCTGCTAAATAGAGCAAATAAACGGTAATAATCGTAGCAATCAATCCGGTTGGATACACTAATATATTTTCTCTTCCGGCATACCAAACACTTAAGATACCAAAAACAAAAACAATACTTTCCAATGCGATATTCAACCAACCCGTATCTTGATAAGCGCCAAAGAAAAATTCAATCATAGTGCTAGGCTATAAAAAAAGCCATACGATGGGTATGGCTTTGTGATATACATTGTTTTTATTAACTATTTCTGTTCATTAAAATTCGGAGGATATACCAGAACAACAACATTAATGACGCAAATAAACTCAAAGCAGCGGGTACATATTGATCGGCTGCATATTCATTTTTAATTTGCCATGTTGAGTATAGGATAGATCCAGAAGCTAAACCTACCATTGCTAAGGAGAACCAAAGCCCCAGATCAAACCCAAAAAGCGCTCCTGCAACGATCGTTCCCAATGCTAAAAAGGATCCCAAAATAACGATAGATCGCAAGAAAGAGAAGTTGGCATTTGATCCAAAAACAACACCTGTAAGCCCTAAGAACAACGCTAAGGTTAACACTCCTGCTTGTACAATCAAGGAGGAATCACCTGTCATACTAAGCGCCATGTACATGAGAGGAACAAACAAGAACGCTTGTGCCAAAACATATAACATAAAACCAGCGTATTGTTGGGGTTTATTAGCTGTTTTATAGGTTAGACTCTGAGCAAACCAGGAAACGCCCATAAAAGCGCCTAAAATGATTAACCAAGAGAATTTGCCTTGCATCAATAAATTGATCATTCCTTCTACAACGAAGGGCGTATTCAATAAAATTGTTTCGAATACAATAAACGCAAGTACCCCTAAAGCTAAATTACCATAGGTTCTGCGATAAAACTGTGCTTTCACAACATCTGACTCGTGCGCAACAGTATAAATAGGTTGATTATCTTCCATATCTAAATTTTTGGTGCAATTTACAAAAAACTGTGCAATTATTCTTCATTTTTTATCTGACTAACCACGAGGACATAGTCTTCCAAACGACAGCTTTGATAGGTCAATGAAACGCTAAACTCGGCTTGCTTTATCTCGGCTTGCTTTTCAGTTGTATCAACAGCCATATCTTGTGCGAAACTTAAACTACGTGAATTACACATTTTGTAAAGAGCTTCTTTCACGGACCAAATTTCTGTAAGGTAGTCAATCTGAGCGTCAATGGCTGTTGGTGCTTGATCTAATTCAATCGGATTGCAAAACTTTTCCTTTAAACGGATAATTTTTTCACGTTTTAGTTCAATATCAATACCGATATTCTCTTGGCTAATAGCCACCAAGGCATAGTCAAACGAATGCGAAATCGAAATATACAATCCCGAATGCAAACTAGGCTTACCTTTGTCATCATATGACAGTTCACTATCCGCTATTCCTATTTGGTGCAAGACTTGACGCACGGCCAAAAAAGCTTTTTGATGCTGCTCATACCTCTTTTTTGCCAGACGCGTTTGACTACAGTCACTTAGTACAAGATCTTGTGACAATACTTCTAATGTTTCCGTGATGTGCCAGATGTATAATACACCCGTAGGTAATTTAATTTCTTTTACGATTCCCATAACTAAAAAGGCTGTACAGGTTATCCGACAGCAAGTAGCCAACAAAAATACGATATGTTAGGTATAAAAAAAAGAGTCGCAAAAGCGACTCTTTTTTTATTCTACACGTTGATAGTGCACTTTAATTCTATATACTTTTGGATCGCGTTCTTCTTGATAATCAGGATCTGCTTTCCAGCGCGCTATAACTTCATCATTGGTAAGCATACGATCAAGAATCATTTCATTTTCGTCTAATTTATCGACAAAAAACTCATTGCGAGATTCTCCATTAGACAAAACGATTCTTCTGTAATCTAAAACTCCATAGCGATATGCATCTGGAACAACTCTAGATTGACAATCAGGGTTGTCTTTCACGATGTAATGCGACAAGAAATTAATGGAATTACTTGGCAAAAAGTCCAATTGATCATATTCACAATTAGGTCCTACTTTTAAATCTTTAGTTTCAACAGGTTGACTCCCAGTTTTACCAAGACCATCTTCTGTTTTCAACAACCACGAACCTACTAATTTTACCTTCAATTCGCTCTTTTGCTTATCATCGCTATTACTATCATCACTTTTACAACTAAAAAGAGTAAAGCAGAGTAGCATAACGCTAAAAAATTTAACTGTGTTTTTCATATGTTTTTGAAACAAAATTAGAGCTGTACACAAGTACAGCCCTAATTTACTAATTAATTTATTTATAGTGAAATATATCAGCTATTTTTAAATAACCCAACCGTCAAATACAATTGCGTTTCCACCAGAATAAATCGAAATAATCTCATTACCATATTTCACTTTATACGTTTGGCGTTTAACGAAGATAATATTTGAACCAAATATTTCTTCATGCAATTCTTTAACAACTCCTGGTACTCTAGATGCATTAGCCCAAGTTCCACTTTCCATCACTAATCTACCATTGCCATTGCTATCAACAACTCTAGCATTATAAGAATAACTTCCACCTGCCATTACATACAAAACTGTCATTCTTCCATTATTGAAAGTTACACGAAGTTCTTGATAGATTGCTGCGCTACCGTCTTCTTTCATAACAAGGTCAAGAAACGCTTGTGAATTACTTTGTGAACCCATAATAGCATCGTTTCCAATAGATCTAACATTTATTGATCTTCCAAAAACTGCAGACTTATATGAATCACTCCATTCGTTCGGTGTAGCAACATTTTTAATACGCACCTGTACATTACCTGAATTAGTTGACACATAAGCATCTTCTGACTCATTCCATTCGAAATTACTGAATTTTTCTCCTTTAACATCGATTGCTGGGCTTAGTACTGCTCCATGAGCAGTAAATCCAATTCCAACACCTTTATCAAGACCAAACGGAGTTCCATCAGAAATAGATGAGATGAAGCGCGTTACTCCACTATAAGTACCATCGTAAATTGACTCTACGCCATTGTCATTCACAACAATTTGTCTGAACACGGGTACATCATAACTATTAAAGTTGTCAATCAACATTTTACGATCAGCAAACTGATCCCAATCTTCTTTCGTTGCTTTAACTAATTTGATTACTTGTTTGATATCTTTCGTTGCTCTAAAAGTAATTTCGTTATCATCATTTTCATAATATCTAAACTGAAAATCTCCTTTATATCCTTTATTCCCTGTTGTAGGGGAATTGTATGGATCAGACAACTTATGGATTTTGTTTTGTGTTACGAACACTAAACTTGTTGTTCCGCGTAACTGAATTTCGTAATCGCTAATTTGATGCGTAAAACTTTCCTCATCAAAGTCTCCAAGCATTTCAACTTGACCTGCTTTATTAAATGACATTAAAAAAGAGTATCCTCCTAATTCAGTATCATCTGTAAAATAGATCATTTTCCATCCATTTGGTGCAGACACTAGTATATCCTGTAATTTACTAGCTTGCTCCTTTTCTCTTTCACTTGGTAATTTATCAAATACATCATTATCTTGCTTATTACAAGAAGTAAATGTTACAGCTGATAAAATTAATCCTCCAAGAAAGATTCTTCTTATATTTTTGTTAATCATACCTCTTTAAATTAAAAATTACCGTTAACTACTTCACTTGTATGGAACTCAGCGCGATCTCTTAATTCCCAGAAATCGATCTCAAATTGTTCTTTATAATAGTCAACAATGATAGCCACTTTTTTCAAGATATCTTGACGTGCGCTCTCACTTTTAATATCTGCCAAAAACTTTTCCCATTCTGCTTTCGTTTTTAACAAAATAATTGAAGTTGTTTCTGCGATATCTTCATCGTAATTTAAACGAGCATAATTCGTTACGAAACCAAGTTCATTTGATTCTGCATCACTTGATAAATACCAAGAAGACGTATATAAACCTCCTTCAGAAATTTTAGACCAAGCTACTTTATCGTATGGTTTGGTTTGGTTTAGGATATGCACATATTCATGTTGTACTGTATGAACGAACTGTGTAATGCTCTCGCGATTATCTGATTTTACGTAATCTACGTTAAACAAACTAATACGCGCTCCACCACCAGCTTCACCTAATACGATCGTTCCATCGTTATTTCGGTTGTAACTTCCAATTAGGTGCAATTCTCTTGGAGCAATTTCCTTAATAAATTCCTCTCCAGCCACATCAGTATACGAATCGATCCATAGTTTTTTCACCATTGACAACGCTGGTTTAACGTTGGTTTCGTTTGGTGGATACAATGTCTTATCGTAATAACCAAATGCTTGGTTCCATTTATACGTTGCGCGGATATTAAATGGTTTTCTAAACTCATTATCAATCCAAGTATCTAATTCATTTAACTCTTTAGGTTCGATATCAAAAATACTGTCTTCTAATTTATTATCATTATCACAACTAGTAATACCAATACCTATAATTGCAAGGATACCTACCTGCTTTAATACATTTACTACTTTCATAATCTTCAATATTATCTAGGGTTTGGTGTTATTCCTTTTTGAATTGCCATCACTGGAATTTGGAATACAGTTCTATTATCATCTTTTTCTAACGTTTCTGTACGTTTATCACCCATTGTAGCCGCATGTGTCACAGGCATACCATAGCGACGAACGTCAAAAAATCTAGTTCCATCAAGGTATGAATCTCTTCTACGTAAATCCGACAAATACTCTAAGTAATGAATTTGTGTTTGACTTAGATTAGCAACATAGAAAGGATCAATTTTAGACTGTGCTTTACCATCTTGTGTTACATCAAGAATGTGTTGTTCTGTTAACACATCCCTTCCTGATACTTCTTGTGTACGCTTTCTTGTAAACACATTCAACATGTCCAAAGCGCTAGCAAGATCATTTTCATTAATTAACGCTTCGATACGATCTAAATACACCATATCCGTCGTAAACAAAGTCATATTCGTATAGGGAATACCAATTTGATTCGTAGGGTCAGTTACCTTAAATGTTTCACCAAACTTAGGAATATACAACATATCCGAAGCAGTATAAGACAACGTTGTGAATGCCCATTCTTTTCCAAAAGGGTTTGTTGAATTAGAATATAATCCACTTCCAGATTTATTCGCTACAGTAGCAGTAAAGCTATAACGTCCACCAGCATTTCTACCTGCTCTAGACATTACTGTACCAATTAACAAGTTTGCTGGTTCGTCTGCTGAAGGATATCTAACAGCCACTATTTCAGAATCTAATGACAATGTTCCGATTTGATCACGTAATGTCGATCCATCCACAGGAATAGCACTATATTTCAATGACTCTTTAAAGTCCCCTTTATAATTATAGAATCTTGCAGCGAATGCATGTCCTGAAGCTTCATTAAAATGGTATCTTCTAAATTTTGGCTCAACTACTCTAAGTTTAATCCAAGCTAACCCTTTTAACAAATCTTCTTCGATTGCGTTATAGGTGCTTTCTACAGTTCCGCGATCATATTCTTTTATTAAAACTGTTTCTACTTCTGTAACATAGGGAATTCCCATCTCAGAAGCAGCTGTTGCAGGATTATACGCTTTAGCAAATAAATTAACCAAAGTGAAATGGCTATAAGCTCTAGCGATATACGCCTCACCTAAAATTCCTTGCAAATCACGCACCTCTTTTAGTTTCCCCTTTTCTTGCAGGTCCACTAACATTTTTTCACCTTGCTCTATAGCAGCATTTGCTTGAGCAATTGCTTTATAAGCAGCATTCCAATAGAATGTTGGTGTATCTGATCCTTCATCGCGAATATTATCCCAGAAAAAAGTTTCTGTATTCGTAACGTCTTCTCTTAAGATACGTTGACTATCATACGCGTTATCACTCGAAAGATCAGCGAAAGTTGCATACGTTGCATCTGGATACGCTAAGGTAATTGCTTCACCAACTTTCTCAACAGTATCAATTTTTGTTCTATTATCTGGAGTTTCATCTAAAAAGCCACTACATGACGATATTGAAATCGCAGTAATCAAAACCCCTATTGCTATTTTAAATCTTTTCATAATCTCTTATTCTTTTTAGAATCCAATATTTAAAGTCAATGTATATTGACTAGTAACAGGCATTGCAACACCTCCACTTTGGAAGAACTCAGGATCTTGACCATTTAATTTCTTATCAGAATAAATCAACCAAGGGTTTGTTGCCATAGCTCTTAATGATAAGTTTGAAATTCTCATTGATTTCTTAAAATGATCAGGGAATTCATATGCTAAAGAGATGTTTTTCAATCTTACAAATCCACCATCTGCTACACGAGCAGAAGAATAGTTGTATGAGTTGTAAGCGATACCCAATTCAGAAGTACCATAGTTACCTAATTGGCTGATATCAGCAATTACAGGTACATCTGTAAAGTTCTCATCACCTGGCAACATCCATCTGTTTCTCATATCCTTACCAAATACATCTAAGTCGTTGTATCTTGAAGAGAAACTTGGGTTCAATCTCACTTTATTACCACCTGAAGCTACGATAAACACGTTTAAGCTCCAGTTTTTATAGTTGAAAGTATTGGAAATACCCAATGATTTATTAGGCTCTAAACTTCCTTCGTATTTTAAGTAATCCGTTACATTATCACTATCTTGGAAGTTAGCACCTCCAACGTTATTTGTTTCTCCAGGTGCTTGAATAAATGTAGGTAAACCTTCATTGTTCAATCCTGTAAAATTGTAAGAGTATAATCCATTACGTGGTTTACCAACTACGTTACCAAAACCTTGAACTAATTCCATAACACGTGGCGTGTTTTGTAATTTTGTAATTTCTTGATCAAAGATTGATGCGTTAATTGTAGTACTCCAAGAGAAATCTTCTGTTTTAATGTTAGTCGTTGTTAAACCAAGTTCTAAACCTTTAATACGCATATCTGCGTTATTTCCGTATTTCATAGATTCTCCACCAACACCACTTGTACGAACGATATCGATCAAGTCGAATGCATTTCTTTGGTAAGCGTCAACTACGAATTGAACTCTGTTATTCCACAAGCCTAAATCAAGCCCAATATTAAACTCATATTGTTTCTCCCAAGTTAAATCAGCATTTTGAAGTGCTTCGATATCTAGCGCATTTTCGCGGTTTGCAGCGAATTGACGCGTTGTAATGATACTCTTATAAATTGCAGAAGAGTTTGTAGCTGGACCAGTTGTAGCCGTTAAACCGTAAGACGTTCTCAACGCTAAGTTACTGATTGAATGTGCGTTTTGCATAAATTTCTCGCTAGAGATATTCCATTTACCTGAAGCAGTCCAAGTAGGCAACCATCTTGAAGCAGAATTATCTCCTTGTCTGTTTGAACCATCATAACGACCTGTCAATGCCACTGTATATCTTCTATCGTAAGTATACGTCGTTTTAGCAAAGAATGCCAATGTACGCTCTCTTTCTTCTGTAAAACGGTAGTACTCTCCGTTGTCATTCAATAATTTTTGGATCGCAAGCATATCAGGGAAAGCTGTTAATCCTTTTCCATATTGTAAACCATGAGATAAGAAGAAATCACTATTTCTATTTACCACACGCATTTCAGTACCTCCAAAAACATCTAATTCATGCTTATCATTGAAGATATTACTGTATGACAATGTATTTCTAACGTTATACGATGTCATATTGTTGCTGAAGTTTCTACGCATACCTCCGTTTGGCATAACAGATTGTCCTAAAGCAGCAGGATTTAATGGATCTTTGTATAAGAATACGTTTTGTCCATTTACTACTGTATTATCACTTGCATTATGCGCTCCAACTACGTTAGAAGACTCTAACAAACTATGCGTACGTTTTGTATCAGCATAACGTGCAGCAGCATTTAAGTTATATTTTAAATTCGGCAAGATTTTGTAATCTGCTTCAAATTGAAAACGAATATCTTTTACATCAATATCCATGTAGTTAGAGTCTAACTCATTCACGATATTAAAAGGAGCCCAGTTACTTCTGTGGTACTCATATTCACCAAAATCATTGTAGGGTCTGATTGCTCTACTTGTATTTAACGCGTAGCTAAATGGGTTGATATCGAAATCACGTTTAATTGTACCATTTACAGCATCAGTCTCTCCATCATATGTACCAGGCGCTTTTTGATCACGCACCGATCCATTCATGGAAATAGCAATATTCAATTTATCGTTAACAAAGAATGTGTTTTTCAAGTTCATTGTTAAACGGTGTACGCGGTCAGCCACTGTCCATCCTGGATCAGCATAGTAACCTAACGACGCGAAGTATGCATTATTTTTACCCCCTCCATTGAAACTCAACGAGTGACTTTGTGTAATAGAAGGTCTAAATAATTCTTTGAACCAGTTCGTATTTGCTTTTTCGTATTTTTGCAAGAAAGCATATTTCGCTGGATCTGTATTGTCAATCTCGAATTTTCCTGTCAAATTATCATACTTATTCCATCCGCTATAAAGAAGGTTATAAACTCCTCCGTAACGACCGTATAAATTAGACGCATAATCAATATGACCTTTTTTCTCTAACTCTTGGTAAACATCCATTGTTTCTTGAGAGTTCATGATATCATATTGTCCGTATGCTGGAACTGTTCTAACTGTATTCTCCATTGAGTAAGAAATGCTTAATGGACTTTCTCTACGACCTGATTTTGTAGTAATAACCACAACACCGTTCATCGCACGAGATCCATAAATAGCCGTAGCTGAAGCATCCTTTAAAATATCAATACTCTGAACGTCATCAGAGTTCAAACCAGAAATAGCAGAACTTAATAAAGTTTCTGAGTTACCAGACGCTAAATCTTGGAATGATACGTTAACGATATCTTCTTGTACAACACCGTCAATTACCCATAATGGTTTTGTATCTCCCATAATTGATGAAGCACCACGAACTGTAATCTTAGGAGCAGCACCGAATGTCCCTGTAACGTTTTGTACAGTAACCCCAGCAGCTTTTCCTTCAATCATTCTACTCACATCAACAACCCCGTCTACTTTCAAATCTTTTGCTTCGATTCTCACAGCAGCACCAGGCTCTTTACGTCTAGCGACACTTTGATAACCTGTGTTAATTACTACCTCTTCCATCACTGCGCTGTCATCTTTCAAAAGAACATTAACAACACTAGCTTTCCCCACTTTTTTCTCAACAGTAACTGTTCCTACGAATTGGAATACTAAAACAGCATTCTCATCAGTTACGTTAATAGAGTAGTTACCGTCAAAATCGGTACCAACACCCTCTTGGGTTCCTTTAATTAACACACTAGCTCCTGGTAGACCTAACCCATCTTCACCAGTAACTTGTCCTGTAACCTTTCTACTTTGTGCAAACCCCTCATTTACCATTAGCAAGGCGGCTATAACAAAGAAGAAATGAAGTACAATTTTCCTCATGTTTTATTAATTTTAAATTGTTTAACAAACAAATAACAAAAAATCGACATATGCTAATTTTATGTTATTTTTTTACAATCTGAAAAAGTTAAAAATTGTACTACGCTGTTTTGCAAGCAATTATACGAATACCTCTTAAAACCCAATCAAGGCCTGCAATATACACCTTATCAGAGCCAACACCAAAGTCTTAAAAGATTGTGTAATACATAAAAAAAACAAGTTAACAAAACCAAAAAAAATAAAACCATCAAACAATTACAGAAATTACGTTAACAATAAGTGTAAAAAAAAGTAAAGTCTCCTATTTATCTTAAAAAAACATTTAACTAAAATCAACTAAAATAGTAACGCTTGTACAACAATCAAATCGTTCTAGTAGGCAAAAAAAAAGATCGGCTACAGCCGATCTTCTATTTTTTCATTGCGTTAAGCGCAATTTCTTATTTTCCTTGATTCTTCAATAAATCTCTGATTTCTGCCAACAAGTCTTCTTGTGTTGGTGCTGGAGGTCCTGCTGGTTCTGGTTCGACTGCAGCTTCCTCTTTCTTTCTCAATTGATTAATTCCTTTTACCATAAGGAATACACAGAACGCCAACAACGTAAAGTTAATCACTTCGGTAATAAAACTACCATAAGCAAAGATTACATTGCCATCAACGCCCCTTGCCGCAGCTAAAGGTGCTCCATCTGCTGCCTCTCCTTTTAATACAACATACATATTTGTAAAGTCTGGTGTACCAATAATAGCAGAAACTAAAGGCATAATAACATCATTTACAATACTTGTAACGATTTTACCAAATGCTCCCCCAATGATAACCCCTACTGCTAGGTCCATTACATTGCCTTTTACAGCAAATTCTTTAAATTCTTTTAAAAATCCCATAGTTAAATTTTTATTGATTGGTTTTAACAAAAATACTTATTTTATTCTAAAAAAAAACTTTTTTTTACTCTTCAAAAAAAATTCTTTTAACTCTTTGAGACACACTTGTTAGAATCTCGTAAGGAATCGTATGAATCGCTTCTGCAAGAACTGTTGTCGGAAGATCTTCTCCAAAAATAATGACCTCATCCCCTTCTTTGCAATTAATCGCACTAACATCCACCATGAGCATATCCATGCAAATCGAACCTGTAATCGGCGCTTTTTGATGTTGGATTAAAACGTATCCTCCATTACTTCCCCATACCCGATGAATTCCATCGGCATAACCAATGGGCACTGTTGCTATTTTTGTAGGTTGCTCTGCTCTGAAGCGACGCCCATATCCTACACTCTCTGCTTCCTCAATTTCTTTGACCTGCATGATCCGTGTTTTTAGGGTACTTACATTACGTAGTCCTTTCATCTCCTCTTGATCATTGCCAATTCCATACAGCCCAATTCCCAAGCGAACCATATCCATCTGATATGCTGCAAAATTGTAAATGCCTGATGTATTTAAAATGTGTAATAAAGGTTGAATGCCTAATTGCTCCTTAATATAGGTACTGTTCTGTTTAAACAATTCAATTTGTCCTAAAGTAAAATCGCGATACACTTCCATATCACTAGAAGAAAGATGAGAAAAAATAGACTTCACTTCTACCCCATTGGTCGATTTAAGTACCCCTATTAACTCCTCTAATTCCGAGGTTAAAAATCCATGGCGATGCATACCCGTTTCTACCTTAATATGTATAGGATATTGATAACCGTTTTTTTCGCGTACCACTTGAAGAAAAGCGCGAAGCTCGCGCATGGAATAAATCTCTGGTTCTAGATCATAGGCAATCATAGCAGAAAAGGCGCTTATTTCAGGATTCATCACAATAATATTGGTTTTGATTCCCGCTTTTCGCAACGCAATCCCCTCATCGGCAAAGGCCACCCCCAAGTAGTTGACTTTTTCGTGTTCCAATAACTTGGCAATATCCACACTGCCATTGCCATAGCCAAATGCTTTGACCATAACCATGGTTTTAGTTGCTGGCTTTAATCTAGCGCGATAGAAATTTAGATTATGTCGAAGTGCCGTAAGATTTACCTCTAAAATAGTTTCATGGGTTTTTTCTTCCAGCAGACTGACAATTTTATCAAAGCGAAAGCCACGAGCTCCTTTGACTAAAATAGTTTCGTCTACAAAATCATCTAATGCTATTTTTTGTAAAAACTCATCTGTAGAAAAAAAGAAACGCATACCTGGTAAATCTTTGGTATACCGTGCTATTTCTTCACCAATGCAAATCACTTTGCTTATTCCATAATTTTTCAACAAATTATTGACTTGTTGATACAGCGCTTTGGGCTCTAATCCGCTGTGAAAAATATCAGATAAAATAACCGTCTTATTTTTATTACTGCGATGTTTTTCCAAAAAATCCAACGCAATGCTCAAAGACTGAAAATCGGAACTATAGGCATCATCGATAATCGAACAATTATTGATTCCTCTTTTTACTTGCAAACGGAGTTCTACGGCATATAATTTCTTAATTCGTTTCTGAATAATTGGGATATCATAAGACAATACTAGCATAGCAACTATACAAGTCATACTGTTTTTTATGGACCATTCATCCGTAAAGGGCAATTCAACGACAAAAAACGTTTCCTTATTATAACAGAGTTCCAACACATTTCCCGTTACCTTACCATACAAATTTGCATCGGTATCCGTTAAACTCCAACTGACATAAGTTGCTGTTGGCGGAATGGCTTCGAGAATATCTGTTCTTTTCTCTCCTAAAATAAGCGATGTATGGGCAAAAAGTGCCATTTTCTCCTTAATTTTTTGATATTCGCTAGCAAAACCTTCTTGGTGCTCTCCTGTAATTGAAGTTAGTATCCCCAAGGTAGGCTGAACAATAGGCTCGAGATTTTGCATCTCGTTGACTGTTGAAATCCCCACTTCAAATAGCCCCAGCGTATGTCGCTCTGCCATACCAAATACGGATAGCGGTACTCCTGTTTGAGAATTGTAGCTTTTGGGACTTTTAATAATCGTATATTCGGTATTCAACAAATAATTCAACCATTCTTTCACTACCGTTTTACCTCTACTCCCTGTGATTCCCACAACAGGAATATCAAATTGCTTTCGATGCCATGCGGCAGCTTGTTGCAACGCTTTTAGCGTATCGCCAACCACAAAATAAGTAACCCCTGCTTGAATTTTCACCCTATCAGGTTGAGAAATAACAAAATAACGAACCCCTAATTCAATCAGTTCTTGAATGTAAGCATGTCCATTGTGGTTTTGTCCCACCAAAGCAAAAAACAACGTGGTAGGATCATTCAACAACGTACGGCTGTCTACAGATACACGGTTAATTTCAAAGGTTTCTGCTACTTGCTCACCCAAGACCTCCGCCTGGAGTGATGAACAGAAATTTGCGGTAGCGATATACATGAATTAGTCTTTAATCATTTGTGGATACAAAGGTAAGGGGTTCACCTGTTTTTTGACGCTATAAATTACATTTTATATACGCCCATCCAGCTTCTTGTTTTTCAATAATAGCGATTAATCCCGAAGGCACATAATCAACTGCTTCGAAGATATCCGCTTTATCAATTTGACGCACGCGTATCGTATTTTCGCAAGCAAAAAACTGCACGCCTTTTTGAATCGCTTGTTTTAAGGCATCACCCACCATTGTTTTTGTTTTTCTTACCATTCCTATCGCTGGGCCATGCACGACAACGTGGATGTCCACATCTTCTCCCCAATGGTTTCTCACATTCGTTACATAGGTCATTAAAGCGTTTTGTTCATTGATGTTTTCTGTATTCATTTGAAAAACAACGCTATGTTTCTTTTGTGTATTCATAATTGTAGTCGTTTAATTTTTGTTTTTTGTTGATTAAATATAAAGCTACTAAATCCTTTTTCATTATCCGATATTTTCTTTTGTTTTTTATAGCTTTTACCCCTCTTATACGTGAATTATAACCGAATGTATCAAAAGTTACTGTACACCAATAAAATAATACAGACATTTGCTCCATACAAACATTTAATACACATAGTATAATGCATTGGATTTATGAACCTTGGCCTTGGTATATAGGCGGACTATTTATTGCCGCAACCCTCATTCTTCTACTATTAATGGGAAAGACATTTGGATTTTCATCCAATTTAAGAACGATGTGCACCCTAATGGGAGCAGGAAAAACCTGTGATTTTTTCTGTTTCAATTGGAAGGCTCAAACGTGGAATTTACTTTTCTTAGTTGGGACTATTCTCGGCGGTTTTATTGCGTATCACTTTTTAAGCGTTGACGCCGCTGCAATTCCATTAGGAGACACAACAATAGCGAAACTAAACGATTTGGGCTTTGAAAGTGCGGGCAAAGCCTATGTACCGACAGAACTCTTTGATGAAGGTGCATTTTCATCACTTAAAACCATCGGTTTACTTTTGGTGGCAGGCTTCTTTGTTGGATTTGGATCTCGCTATGCAGGCGGTTGTACCTCTGGGCACGCCATTTCAGGACTGAGTAACTTTCAACTTCCGTCGCTAATCGCCGTTATTGGTTTCTTTATCGGGGGATTGATCATGGTACACCTCATCTTTCCTTTCTTATTTTAATCGCAACAAAAAATGAAAAAAATAGCTTATTTATTCGTGGGCATGCTGTTCGGTATTGGCATGTTTAAATCAGGAGCAGCTTCTTGGTTTAGAATTTACGAAATGTTTCAATTTGACAGCTTCCACATGTACGGAATCATGGGAACAGCGTTAACCATTGCAGTTCTCGCTACGCTCCTAATCAAAAAGAAAAAAATCAAAGATTTTTCAGGCAATCCCATTGTCTTTACACCAAAGGAAAAGAGTATCCCTCGCTATTTAATTGGCGGAACATGCTTTGGATTGGGTTGGGCACTAGGAGGTGCTTGTCCGGGACCGATGTTTGCCCTAGTAGGCGCTGGTTTTTACCCCATTCTAATTGCCATTGTAGGCGCCCTAGCAGGTACTTGGTGCTATGGATTGGTAAAAAAATGGTTGCCTCACTAAAATTATATAGCGGTAGATATGCTCCATTTCTTGATCCATAAAATCATTTAGCCTATCTTTAAATCCAAACAATTGAAGGAATTAGTATGGGACATATCATTAGAGAAAAATACCGCGGTCTTTTTGAAGAAAAACTACTAGATGAGATCATCGAAGTATCAACAATCAAAGATTTTACAGAAGGAGAGCGCCTGATGGAAATTGGAGAGTACATCAAGAAAATTCCACTCTTACTTTCGGGTGCCATTAAAATTATACGCGAGGATCAACGCGAAGGCGAAATTGTACTCTACTACATTGAGGAGGGTGATACTTGTGCGATGACCTTAACGTGTTGTTTAGGCGAAACCAAAAGTCAAGTGCGTTCTATTGCAGAAAAAGACGGCAGCGTGATCTTAGTTCCCGTTAGCAAAATGGATGATTGGCTCGTTCGTTATAAGAGTTGGCGCAACTTTGTCCTGAACAGCTACAACAACAGAATGAATGAGTTATTAGTCGCTGTAGACAGCTTGGCCTTTATGAATATGGAAGAACGCTTATGCAAACTCCTGCAGGATAAGGCTAAGATTTACAACAGCAAGTTCATTAACAATACCCATCAAGAACTCGCGGACGAATTAAACACGTCAAGAGTCGTAATCTCGCGTATTTTAAAGACTTTAGAGCATCAAGGAATCATTCGTTTAAACAGAAAATACATCGAATTACTCCAAAACCCCTAAATCATGGATATAGAAATTATCGGATATGCTTTGGCCTTACTTGTCGGTATCTCACTGGGCTTAATTGGCAGTGGTGGTTCTATTTTAACGGTGCCTATATTGGTATATATCCTAAAAATAGAGCCTTTTTTAGCGACTGCTTATTCGCTTTTTATCGTCGGATCAACCGCTTTGGTTGGAGGGGTTAAAAATGCGTGGAATCGTCAGGTTAATTTTTCGATGGTTTTACTCTTCGGAATCCCCTCTTTGGTAGCGGTGTTTGTCATGCGGGCCTATGTACTCCCCCTGGTTCCAGATACAATAACCCTCGGTTCTCTTAGGCTTTCAAAGAACCTCCTGTTGATGGTATTCTTTGCTCTGGTGATGTTTACTTCATCCATGAAGATGATTCGTCCCAAAGCAATCACCCCATCCGAAACAACACCCAAAAAAAGCAGCTTAATGCTACAAGGGGTACTCATTGGAATTGTAGCGGGAACTGTAGGCGCTGGCGGTGGTTTTTTAATTATTCCCGCCTTGGTACTCTTTGCTAAGGCAAGCATGAAAGAAGCCGTAGGAACCTCGCTGTTTATTGTGGCCATCCAATCGTTGTTTGGCTTTTTAGGCGATGCAAGCAATCCACTGATTGATTGGTCTTTACTTTTAACCTTTAGCGCAATCGCCATAGTAGGCATATTCATTGGTATATTCTTAACCCGTTTTATACCAGATAACAACCTTAAAAAAGGATTTGGCTATTTTGTATTACTCATGGCCATTTACATTTTTACTAAAGAAGTGTTTTTTTAGTTTGTAACCTAGGTTACTGATCAATTCAAAACATCTTCTTACTTTTACTATTCAATTAAAAAATAAACAAGACTCATGAAGATAGAACAAATTTATACCGGATGTTTAGCACAAGGTGCTTACTATATAGAAAGCAATGGCGAAGTTGCCATTATCGATCCATTGAGAGAAGTACAACAATACGTAGACAAAGCAAACAAGGACAACGCGTCTATTAAATACATTTTCGAAACGCATTTCCATGCAGATTTCGTGAGTGGACACGTTACTTTGGCAGAAAAAACAGGAGCACCTATTATTTATGGTCCTAATGCCAATCCAACCTTTCAAGCGCATATTGCTACGGATGGAGAGGTATTCAAATTAGGCGCAATCACGATCACAGCGCTACACACGCCTGGACATACCATGGAAAGTACCACCTATTTATTAAAAGATGAAAATGGTAAAGATCACGCCCTTTTCACTGGAGATACTTTATTTTTAGGGGATGTAGGACGTCCAGATCTAGCGCAAAAAGCGGCGAATCTAACCCAAGAACAACTTGCGGCTACCCTATTTCACAGCTTGCGCGATAAAATTATGCCGTTAGCGGATGACGTTATCGTGTACCCTGCGCATGGTGCTGGATCGGCTTGTGGGAAAAACCTCAGCAAAGAAACCGTTGGAACCTTAGGCGATCAAAAACAAAACAACTACGCCCTTCGCGCGGACATGACAGAAGCTGAGTTTGTCAAAGAAGTAACGGATGGTTTACTTCCTCCACCTGCTTATTTTCCACTCAACGTAAAACTAAACAAAGAAGGATACGACAATGTGGAGACTATTATCGACAACAACCGTGCCTTATCACCTAGTGAATTCGAAACCTTAGCGGAAGAATCAGGTGCGTTACTCCTCGATGTAAGAGCGGCTGCAGATTTTGCTCAAGGTCATATTCCTGGTTCTATTTTTATTGGTTTAGATGGTCAATTTGCTCCTTGGGTAGGTGCTCTAATCACGGATATTAAACAACCGATTCTGATTATCGCTCCAGAAGGTCGTGAACAAGAGTGTATTACCCGTCTATCTCGCGTGGGGTATGACAATTCCTTAGGGTACTTAGCCGGTGGATTTAACGCTTGGAAAAATGCAGCTAAAGAATATGATACTGTACAACAAGTCACAGCAACTGAACTCGAAACGGCAATGCAAACGGGAGATATCTCTATTTTTGACGTTCGCAAACCAGGCGAGTTCAACTCCGCCCATATTGAATACAAAAACCTAAATCACACACCTTTAGACTTCCTGAACGATCACTTGGCTGAATTTCCAACTACAGGAAGTTTCTATATTCACTGTGCAGGGGGATACCGCTCATTAATTGCCGCATCCATATTAAAAGCAAGAGGATACCACAATATGATTGATGTAATTGGTGGATTTGGAGCCATTAAAAACACAGGGATTGCCTTGGCTGACAACAGCTGTGCGTCTACCTGTTCTTCTAATCTAAAATAAGTACAATGGCAACATTTGAAGCGTTAATTCAATCTGATCAATTTGTTTTGGTTGACTTTTTTGCTACTTGGTGTGGACCGTGCCAAATGCAAGCGCCAGTACTTGAAGAAGTAAAAGCGGTATTGAAAGATGAAATTACCATTATCAAAATTGACGTAGACAAAAATCAAGCGGTAACCGCTCAATACAGCACCCAATACAACATGAGAGGCGTTCCAACCCTTATGTTATTCAGAGCAGGTAAACTCTTGTGGAAACAATCGGGCTATACGGATAAACAAACGCTATTGCACCATTTTAATCACTATAAGAACCAGTATTAAGGGATTTTTTCTCTTCTTTTCTGAAGAAATAGATACAAGCACGTAGACAGAAGTTTACGTGCTTTTTTTTATCCTTTCACGCATTCTCCACAATTAATTATTTATAAAAGAGTAACATATTCCAAAAAATCGCGTCTAACGATTATAGTATTCATTTTACTTCGCAAAAAGTAGATGAATTTTACCCAATCTATCTTAAACGATCAAATAATGAAAAGATTATTTTACACCCTTGTCCTAGTTAGTGCCCTTGGATTTTCCAATTTTATTGCAGCACAACAGGCAAGTAAAGCGAGTTTTGTTACTCAAATTGAAGATATAAAGGAATATAAACTGAGTAATGGACTTCAAGTTTTATTAATTCCAGATGCTTCACAGAACAACTTAGTGGTCAATATTGTATACAAAGTAGGATCCAAACACGAAGGGTATGGCGAAAAAGGAATGGCTCACTTATTAGAGCATATGCTTTTTAAAAGTACCAAAAACTTAGGTGACATCAAAAAGATGCTTTCGGATAAAGGAGGAGCGGCTAATGGTACCACCTATTACGACCGAACCAATTATTACGAAGTATTTCCTTCTACAGAGGAAAACCTTTCTTGGGCCTTAGAAATGGAAGCAGATCGCATGATCAATGCAACCTTATTACAAGAAGACTTAGACAAAGAATTTTCTGTGGTGCGCAATGAGTTTGAAATTGGAGAAAATGATCCTACTAGCGTATTAATGGAACGCACAGCCAATACAGCTTACTTATGGCATAACTACGGATTAAGCACCATTGGATCCAAAGAGGATATTGAACGCGTAAAAACACCTCAACTGAGACGATTTTACGAAAAATACTACCAACCAGACAATGCCGTTTTGGTGGTAGCGGGTAAATTTGACGAACAAAAAGCGATTGAATATATTGAGCAATACTTCTCTGTTATCCCTAGACCTGAACGTGTATTGGATGAGATCTCAACGGTTGAACCAGCTCAAGATGGTGAAAAATACATTGAAGTAAAACGCAATGGCGATAGCAAACACATCCAAATGTTATATCACACCGCTTCTTATGCAGACAAAGACTACGCGGCATTAGCAGCATTAGAGCTCATCTTAACCAATGATCCATCGGGTTATTTACACCAAGCCCTAGTGGAAAATCAAACAGTATCTTCGCTATGGGCCTATAGCCCTACAGTTAGAGACGCCAGCTTTATGTTATTCAACTTCGATGTTCCCAACGAGAAAGATCAAGTAAAAACTTTGGCTGAAATTAAAGCAGAAATGGCTAAAATTGGCTCGATTTCTTATTCACAAGAAGACCTCGATCGCGCAAAAACAAATCTTTTAAAAGGAATCGAAGCCTTGCAAAACAACACGATTGGCACGGCCATTAACTTGACAGAAATCATTGGTTCTGGAGATTATCGCCTCGGTTTTATGTACCGTGACAATATTGAAAACTTAACGGTAGAAGATATCAAACGCGTAGCTACGAAATACTTTACAGACAACAACCGCACTGTTGGTTTATTTATCCCAACAAAAGACGAAGTTCGCGTAAAACCAGCCGAATTTTTAAATAAAGATATTGATGCTTTAGTTAAAGATTACAAAGGAAAAGAAACCGCTCACAATATTCGCGATTTCGCTCCTACCATTGCCAACTTACAACAAAATTATACGTCTGGCCAATTGAGTAATGGAATGAAATACGGAATTATTGACAAGGATTTAAAGGGAGAACAAGTAAACATCTCAATTCAGATTCCTGTCGGAAATCAAAAAGATTTACACAACAAACAATACATTGGATCACTTACTGCCTCTATGTTGACTTCAGGTACAACAACCCTGTCAAAACAGGAGATCCAAGATAAGTTAGACCTATTAAAATCAAGTGTGCGCATTCAATTTAGCGGTCAGACCATTTCAATCTTTGTTTCTTCGTACAGAAACACCATGAAAGAAACCATGGATATCGTAAATGATGTATTGAAAAATCCAGTCTTCCCTGAGAGTGAATTAACCAAATTAAAATTGGAATACTCTACGTATTTGGAAGGTAACTTAAATGATCCGCAAACGGTTGCTTTCAACAAAATAGCGCAAGCTATGTCAAATGAACCGAAGGGAAGCATTTTATATGCGTCTTCTACACAAGAAGACATTGATGGGTATAAGGCAGTTAGTATTTCAGAAATCAAAGAATTCTATACTAAATTCTTCGGTGCTAACAACGGAGTTGCTACAGTACTGGGTATGTCCGATCAAACACAGGCCAAAGAATTACTGGAACAAGTATTAGGGAACTGGAACAATCAGGTAAAATTTGAACGAGCTTATCCAACCTTCTTTGCGACCAAACAAGGAAAAGAAATTATACAGACCCCAGACAAGGAAAATGCGGCGGCTGTAGGGAGCTTAACTTTTGAGATGAACAAATCAAACCCAGACTATCCAGCCTTGGTTTTTGCTAATGAAGTCATGGGCGGTGGCTTTATGACTGCGCGTATCCCACAGCGTTTACGCGAAAAAGAGGGAATCAGCTACGGAGCAGGTACTCAATTATCTGTACCGTCAAATCCCAACAACAACAATTCAAGCTGGTTCATTTACGCTTTCTTAAATCCAACCAAACGCGCCGAAGTAGAGCGCGGAATCAACGAGGAGTTTGAAAAATTAGTAGCGAATGGAATCACAGAAGAAGAGTTACAAACAAACAAAGTAAGCTGGAAAAACTCTAGACAGACAAGTCTAGGTACAGATGGTTACTTAATGTCTTTATCTAATCTGTACTTAACGTATGACCTTCCTTTTTCCGATTTCGACAAATTGAATCAGGACATCGATAAGTTAACGGTGAAACAAGTGAATGCTGCCATTAAGAAATACTTACAGCCTTCAAAATTCACTACAATTTACGTAGGGGATTTCACGAAGAAATAGCAATCGAACAAAAAACCCGCTGCACGTGCAGCGGGTTTTTTTATTTTATTCATTTAACAAGCAAAGTCTACTGTTGTTGTTCCAGCTAAATATGCATTGTGTTTGGCGTCTTTAGACAGGTAAATCTCCACGCGTTTCTGTTCATAATCAGCGGAAGTATCAAAGATAAAATCCAATTTTCCATCCTCATCTAAATCTCCAACGAATAATAGTTGTACAAAAGTGTCATTGAAATGTGGAATATCGAGTAACAGTTGTTCCTCATTGCCATCAATACTCAAATACAGCTTGTAATTTTCAAACTGTTTAAAAGTCTTTTCTACCTCTTCATCATCGGTATAGAGGTAAGCGCTGGTTTCTTTACCTTCTGCTCTTAAAACGTACGTTTTGCCCTTAAAAACGTATTCCTGTGGTGTGTTGGCCCAAAGCGGAGTCTTGCTTAGGGTTAAAGATTCTTTTTTTCCTTTGCCTATCGCTGTCGTTTCACTCAAAAAGAACAACGGTTGCACTTCTTCTTTTGCAAAAACGCCAATGACGATAGATTCTGTACATTCATTCAGTTCTTCTTCTAAAGCATAAGCCACTTTTCTCACTTGAAATTGCCCTTTGGTTTCAAACAACCCCATCCAAGAACGATCGATTTTACTCACTTCTTCTCCGTAAAACTCTTTGTCATAAAACATCGGCAACAGCACATCGACTTGGAGATACTCTTCTTTGTTGATCACTTTTTTCTCCGTACTAACTGGCGATCCAGCATCTTCTATACTTACCCGTTCTACAGCTGTATTTGGTGTTTCTGGCGGGGTAGGTGTCGTCGTATCTTTACACGAAATAAACGCCAACATCACGGCTAGTATACATCCTTTTTTCATCGTATTTTTTGGTTCTAAATAGTTTTTTGACAAAAAAAAGACTATCCCAAAATGAGATAGTCTTTATATCGAACGAATAATCGTTTTAGTCGTTTAATTTTAATACAGCCATAAAAGCTTCTTGTGGGATTTCCACGTTACCTACTTGACGCATGCGTTTTTTACCCGCTTTTTGTTTTTCCAATAATTTACGCTTACGCGAGATATCCCCTCCGTAACATTTTGCTGTAACGTCTTTACGCAATGCTTTTACTGTTTCACGTGCAATTACTTTTACACCAATAGCAGCCTGAATTGGAATATCAAACTGTTGACGTGGGATCAATTCTTTTAATTTCTCACACATCTTCTTCCCAATGTGATACGCATTGTCAGCGTGCATTAAAGCAGATAGTGCATCCACTACGTTGGCGTTCAACATCACGTCTACTTTCACTAAGTTGGACGTACGCATACCAATTGGTGAGTAGTCAAAAGAAGCATACCCTTTAGACACGGTTTTCAATCGATCGTAAAAATCAAATACAATCTCTGCCAATGGCATATCAAACATCAACTCTACGCGATCTTCGGTTAGATAGGTTTGGTTGGTGATGATTCCGCGTTTCTCAATACACAAGCTCATAACTGGACCAACGAAATCAGCCTTGGTAATGATTGTTGCTTTGATATACGGCTCTTCTACGCGTTCTAATTTTGACGGTTCCGGTAAGTCCGATGGGTTGTTTACCACAATTGGTGTTTCCGGGTCTTTCTTAGTGTAGGCTAAATACGACACGTTGGGAACCGTAGTGATTACCGTCATATTAAACTCTCTTTCCAAGCGCTCTTGAATAATTTCCATGTGTAACATCCCTAAGAATCCACAGCGGAAACCAAATCCTAAAGCAGCCGAACTTTCAGCAGCAAACACTAAAGAAGCATCGTTCAATTGCAATTTCTCCATCGAGTTACGCAATTCTTCATAATCTTCTGTATCTACAGGATAAATACCCGCAAATACCATTGGTTTTACGTTTTCAAATCCTTCAATCATGTTTTGAGTAGGATTTTTTGCATCGGTCAAGGTATCCCCAACTTTTACTTCTTTTGCCTCTTTAATACCTGAAATCAAGTATCCAACATCTCCACTAGAGATCACTTGTTTAGGCACTTGATTTAACTTTAACGTACCAATCTCATCTGCAAAATACTCCTTGCCCGTCGCCATGAACTTAATTTTCTGCCCCTTAGTAATTTTTCCGTTAATTACACGGAAGATTACCTCAATCCCTCTAAAAGGATTGTATACGGAGTCGAAAACAAGCGCTTGTAAAGGCTCATCTACATTTCCTTTTGGCGCAGGAACTCTTTCAATGATCGCTGCTAATATCTCTTCTACTCCCAATCCTGTTTTACCAGAAGCAGGAATAATCTCTTCGTAATCACACCCCAATAGGTTGACAATGTCGTCGCTTACTTCTTCTGGATTCGCACTTGGCAAGTCAATCTTATTTAAAACAGGAATAATCGTTAAATCATTCTCTAAGGCTAAATACAAGTTTGAAATGGTTTGTGCTTGAATACTTTGAGCCGCATCTACAATTAATAACGCACCCTCACAAGCCGCAATAGATCTAGAAACTTCGTAAGAGAAATCTACGTGTCCGGGTGTGTCAATTAAGTTTAATATATATTTTTCGCCTTTGTATTCATACTCCATTTGGATCGCATGAGATTTAATTGTAATCCCTCGCTCACGCTCCAAATCCATACTATCCAAAAGCTGATTTTGTTGCTCACGCGCACTTACCGTTTGTGTAGCATCCAACAAACGATCTGCTAACGTACTCTTTCCATGGTCAATGTGAGCAATAATACAAAAGTTTCTAATGTTCTTCATCTTGGTTATATCCATTATTATAAGATCAGTAAAGTAAAAAGTCAGAAGAAATAGGACTTCTTATCCCCGTGATCTAAGTTGTAAGACTTTCGTTTTATTTTAATTACAAACAATACGCCTATATTTTGCAAATATACTTTAAAGTTTGAATTTTTGACGGAGATATTCACTTTTAATCGCGAGAAAGTAAACGTTTTTTTTTCATAGACAAGCAAAGAGAAGAACGCGCTTGCTCTTTTGAAAATAAAAATTGATCGTATACCCGTATAATATTCCAACACACGTATTCGTTTCCTCGGAAGTTTTTCCGTACTTTAGTTTACAAAATTTACGCTAGTATGAAAAAGTTTGTCCCTCTCGTTGTTTTTGTCTTCAGCTCTTTGGTTAGTTGCAGTCAGAAGAGTGAAGTTATCCAAGATTATACCACACTTCCCTCGTTTTTAAAAGAAGTTTCAGGCATGTCTTATGACGCAAATTCACATTCCTTTTGGGTACTACAAGATAGTGGAAATAAAAGTGAATTATATCAAATTGACTCCTTGGGTCAGCTAATGCACACCCTAAAAATAAACAACCAAAAAAATAGAGATTGGGAAGAGTTAACCACTGATACAGATGGGAATTTATACATTGGCGATTTTGGAAACAACAAGAACAGTCGTCGAGATTTACAAATTATCAAGATCAACAAAAACAACTTAACGGCTACCTCAACCGAGGCAGACTACGTCATTACCTTTGAATATCCGGAGCAAAAAGAATTTCCACCCAAAGCAACCGAGATGCTCTATGATGCGGAAGCTTTTTTCTACTACGACGACCATTTTTACCTCTTCACTAAAAACAGAAGCAAGGCCTTTGATGGTACGTCTTTGGTCTATAAAATCCCCAATGAAGCTGGACATCACCAAGCCGAATACGTACAGACCTTTCGCAGCTGTAATGTCTACAAACACTGTGCTATTACCGGAGCCGCATTAAGCCCTGATCAAAAGACCTTTGTCTTATTGTCACACACCAAACTTTGGGTCATTGACAACTTCAATCCCAATGCTATTCTCGATGGAAAAATAGAAGTACACAAACTTTATCACGATACTCAAAAAGAAGCTGTCACCTTTGGCGATGACAGCACTTTATATATTGCTGATGAAGTCAAAAAGAAGTCGGGAGGCAAGATTTACAAGTTAGACTTGAATCAACTAAAACCCAAACCCTAATCCGAAGACGAATCGTCCACCATCTTTACTGTAAAAATATGAACAGTGTAGGGTAGCTTGTTCGATTGCATTGACCCATAATCCTGCTCCATATGCATTATGCCATTTGGATGATTGTTCCATTGGAGTCCAAACGCGTCCATAATCAAATCCGGCATATACCCCATAGGACATTGGAATGAATCCTGCAGTAAATTGTCCTGCGTTAAAACGCAAGTCTGTCGTTTGTACAAAAGAGGTTTTCCCTGTAAATCGCTCGGGTCTAAATCCCCTTAAATTGGTATTTCCTCCAATGGTAGCCCCATGGTAGAAATCGTAGTTGGAATTTAATCGCGTTTGATAGGTAAAATTCGTTGCCAAAATCAAGCGTTCACTGCGCTCTAAATAGTGTGCAAAGCTCACTTTGGCATCGAGGAACGGAAAGTTTTGCTTGCTGTCTTCTAGATTCGTTCTCCATCCCACTGTGGTGTGAAAAGCAAATCCCTTTGTCGGGTTTGCCTGATTGTTATACTGTTGAAAATCATAGGCAGCCTGAAGGGTTCCGTATTGTTGAAAATCAAATACTTTCTGATCCACTACATCTGGAGTACTCGTAATAAATCGATTGGATTTATCTTGCACTTTCATGGCTTTATACTCGGCATTTACTTCAAAAGAACCGCCATTTTCGCCCTGATATTTATAGCCTGGTGCAACGGTATAGCTCTCGATTCTAACGCGTTTGTATTCATCCCCCATTTCCTCGTCAAAATACGCCGTCTCATTCCCTATGCCATAGTAATTCACTGCAAAATTAGGACTGGTTGCTCTTCCGCTTAATGTAAAGCCCCAATTGTTCGTTGCATTGGGAAAATGCCCTTTATATTCTGCCTCTACTCCTTTGGTATTGAAAGAATAGAACCCTTTAATTACGTGTTTTGCACTATAGGGATCTTGTACAAACTTTCTGCGTGTTGAGGAATACAAGAAGCCCAATTTCACTCCATCTTCTGGGTTATAACCCACATTGGGCAAGAGCATATTAATAGTCAAAGGCAATTTCTCGTAATTGAAATTATTTAGATCATAGCGATTGGTAAAATAGTGCTTTGCTTTTACCCCTTCTTCGGCTATTTCATTTTTCTTATCGGCATAATCGTAAACAACCACATTTTTCGCTTGTTCTACTTGGAAGGTGTCTTTATTCTTCCCACCGATTAAACGCAATTTGATGGGCGCTTTTTTACTTCCCTCAACGATAAAAGTGTCTTCGTCATTCAATCCATACACCCAAATTTCTTTGGTTTCATTTGGGTAATACGTTTTCATCAACAGGGGTTCTGGTCCTGATTTTTTCTCTCTAAACTGCATCACATGAACCGAACCATCTTCCTTTCGCTTCAGGGTAAAGGTGTCTTTTTTATCCGTACCCGATAAAACAACATACTTGCGCAATTCCTTGTAATATCGAGGCACATAAGCGACTATTTTTTGCTTGCGCACTTTGAGTACTTCTTTGATGTGTTCGATATCTTCGCCTTGTACTTCGTTGGGAAGTTGGGCAAAAATGCGATCGATGCTTTCATCATCCAAGGCATCAACAACCGATTGAGCCTCGTTAATCCAATCTTCTTCCGTGGTTGACTTAAGCAAGTATTGATCCAGCGGAAATGCCGTATGGTTAATCCAGCGCGGGCTAGCAAAATCAGCCGTATAATTTTGCATGTGGCGCAATACGGGTAATTTTTTGATCAGCGATAACAACGCACCGTCAATTTTGGCAAACGCCTGATCGCGATCTCTTGGTACGGGGCGATACATCGTTTGATCTCCTTCTTTAAATTCAGACCATCTCCATTGATCGCCATGTCGATCCCAATCGCCAATCAGCATATCGAAGATTCGCGCACGCAAATATAGGGGCTCATCCACTTCGTATTTCTCACTTTTTCTCAAATTGGCAATGACATCTGTGGTACTGATGATTTTTGCGGCATTTCCAAAACTATCTGCCTCATCATGTCCTTCACTTGGGCGTTCTTCAATCATGTATAATTCATCTCCATACTTCGCATTAAACGCTCCCAAAGCTTGTTGTTTGGGAATATAGTACAGCTCGGGATTGGTATGATAAATGCCTACTTGTTCGGATAAATCGCCAATAATAAAAGGCGTATAGGGATGTGCTGTGGTATAAAAATCATAGATAAACCCTTCTGCCCAAGTATTGTCAAACGATTCCATCACGTATTGATCGGTAAAAACAGCCGTTTGCAAAAAGCGAGACACACTTTTTCGTACCCCACGCATCACGTATTGGGTTCCGTTTTTATCCGCTAAACGCAAAGACAAGGATTGATGTCCCCCACCTGAAATCAAAGGCGTTAATCCCCTTTTTAACGTGTCTAAATTCGCTACAGGAGCCAAGATCGGTTGTCCATAGGTCGAACGATAGTGTTCTCCCCATAAGAAACGGTAAAAACCGCCCTTTTTTGTCCATTTTGTTGGATATACACTGGCAACAATTGAATCTTGTTTGGGTGTTCCAAACGTTTCCACTACGGCTTGTTCTGGTTTAAAAATTTGTTTTCGCCAAAGCTGTTGATGCTGTCCATCTACAAAGGAATAAAACGTAACATAGGTACTTTTATCCGCAGCAATTTCCAACGTCGCATACCCCAATTGACCAGCAGAAAAACTACCTGGCTCAATGGCTCTTGCTGGAGATAACGCGCCTAAGGCACCACTGACCACTTGTTTTACTCCATTTTTCTCTATGTATTGTAAGTTGCGCTCATGTCCAGAAACCAAAACAACATTATCGTACATCTGGGCCATCGTTTGCAAACGCTTATTTAGTGTATTGTATTTTTTTCCCTGCAAATCTTGGGCTTGTATACCTGAGACAGCTCGGGTATAATTAATCACAGATCCCACCACAGGCAGTGGAATTTTCGCCTCAAACGGATACAGGTGATCGCGAAGTGAAAAATATCCCCCGTGATTTCCTGTGCTGTACACGGGATGGTGCAGTGCCAAAACCACAATTTTATTTTGATTTTTATTGATTTCTCCTCTTAGTTCCTCAAAAAAGTCTTCGCGTGTTTTGATATCGCAATCCTCATTCATATTGGGTTGTTTGTCCCAATTTTCTAAATACCATTGGCTATCTACGGTGATTAATACCGTTTCATCATTAATCTTCAAACGCTCATAACCACATACTTTACGCGGTAAGAGTGCTTTTTTATCGGCTAAAGTTGTCGATAAAAACTTAGCAATATCTTTAATTCCTTCATACCCTTTTTTCCATTCTGCCTCTCCATTGATAAAGACCATTTCCCCTTTGAATTGGTTGGCCCAAGTCAAGGCTGTATTCAATCGAAGGTCATCTGCTTGCTTGAGCTGCTTTTTCTGTATATTATCTCCTAGCAAAACCAAGGTAGCTTGCTTATCTGCTTGTTCAAAAATGCGACTCAATTGCGCAATATGCGCTTGTTCTTCCGCAGATTTTGCTTCGAGTAAACTTCCGACTAAATAGTACGTATGTACAATTTTATTCTCTTTTGTACGTTCTTCTACTGCTAGTTGTTCCTTATCTACGCGCTGTTGAGGATGCAATGTCGCACAAGAGTACAGCAAGGAAACAAGGAGAAAATATGCCATTGGCTTAATTTTAATACGCCAATCAGGGTTTTGACTAAATAATTTCATATTTTTAGACATAAAAAGAGGGTTGCTATGACTATTTTACAAAAGGTTGAAGAATATATCTTTCAACTATACAAAGATACATTATCACAACAATATACCTATCATAATTTTAACCATACTATACGTGTAGTGAATGGTTTAGATGAGCTATTAAAAAAGATCGAAGTCAGTGAAAAAGAAGCGATGAACTTGAAACTCGCCGCTTGGTTTCACGATATTGGCTATACAAAATCATGTGAAGAACACGAACAAAACGGAGCCGCTATTGCCGAAGCCTATCTGCAAGAGCAAGGCGTTTCACCCGAAGATATTCAGTGTATTAAAGCCTTAATTTTAGCGACTAAGTTGGATCATGTACCTACAAATCTCTTGGAGTGCATCATCAAAGATGCGGATTTTGCACATATGGCTGATGATGACTTTATCGAGGTGAGCAATTTGCTTTTAGATGAATTGACCACAACGTGTGATTTTAAATTTACGCAAGAGGAATGGAACCAACAGAACTTGAATTTTCTCGTTTACAGACACCGTTACTACACCGATTACGCCCGTCAAAAATGGCAACCCAAGAAACAACAGAATATTTTTGCCATTCAAACGCGTATTGAAAAAGACAAAAAGAAGAAGGAAAAAAACAATAAAAGAGAACATTTTAGATCGATTGACACCCTATTTCGCACCACCTTACGCAATCACACGCAACTGAGTGCCATTGCAGATCGCAAGGCGAATATTCTATTGTCTGTCAATGCAATTATCATTTCTATTTGTTTATCTACCCTGATTCCCAAATTAGATAGCCCTTCAAATGCACACTTGATCATTCCGACTTTTGTGTTAATTTTCTTTAGTGTAGCTACCATTATTTTTGCCATCATGTCTACAAGGCCCAAAGTAACGGCAGGCACTTTTTCTCAAGAAGAAATTGAAAACCACACCGTTAACTTGCTTTTCTTTGGTTCGTTTCACAAAATGCCATTAGATGAATATTACAAAACCCTGCGAAATTTAATCCGCAAGGAAGAAAATATTTACGAAGCTTTGACGACCGATTTATACTACTTAGGAAAAGTATTAAACCGCAAGTATACCCTGTTGCGCATGACCTATACTATTTTCACTATTGGTATTCTCGCTTCAGTCATTGCGTTTGTTCTCGCTTTTAGAGGTATTGGTTTCTAAGGAAATTCACCATGAGTTGCGGATAATCCAGCAGTTCTAGGTTATAGTCTAAATTCACTAGTACACGAAGTCCAATTAAGCCCGAAACGCCTTGCAAGTCTTCTACATCAAAAGCTTGAATAGTAGATTGTAATATACCTAAATGCTGTAAATACTTGACATAGCCCATGTATTCATCGCGGTCTGCATGGGAGGCAAATACAATGGCAATACTCTTCGGTTGTACGATGCGTTCTTCTGAGTTTTGAATCATGGCTTTGTCCAAGCGTTTTTTGATAATTTCATAACGGGTATTGTATGAACCGTCGATGTCAAAACGCTTCTCATCCATTCGAAATTGAATACTCAACGACGCGTCATAAACCAAAATCAACGATGTTGCATCCATGGGTATTTTATCTTGAATATTGTTGCGGTAATGTACACACATTTGCTCTGCTATCACTTGGAGTTGCCACAGGCGCAAATTTTGTAAATACGTAATATCAAAAGCACGATCAGGGCAAATAGAATCACCAATATACATATTGTGCTCTACACCATCGGTTTTAAATCGCTCGTAATAATGTGGATACACCTCTTGTGCCTGCTTTTGTCTTTTGTCTAAGATATCGGAATAACACTTGTTAATACGTCCAATTTGCTTGTCAAATACCTTGCGATAACGGTAGTACACATCTAACTCATAATCGATATGCACGAAGTAAGCATTTAGCTTTTCTGCATTAAACAAATAGCTTTCTTTTTGCAACAAAGGATGTATTTCTTCGCGAATATAGCTTTGAATGCGTTGTTCTAAGCCCGAATAAAAGTGGTTCTTTACTTGTTTGTAATAGGCTTGAATTTTTAATCGGTGTTTCTCCATTAGGATATTGTCACTCGATTTGGCATAGTCTTCCAACAAATCAGACAGCTGTTTAAGTTGTGCCATTAAATCCTGTTGGATAGCGTTATTGCGCAGTTGGCTAGAGCCTTTGATATCAATTTCACCATAGAGTGGAAACACATCGGGAAAGGCAATAGGCGTCAAAATATAGTTTTTATCTGCCACACTATCCATATAGTTCTTCTGCGCTTCTTCGAGAAACTTCCAATATACACTTGGGTGAATGGTGGTATATTCCCGCTGTATAATGGCCTCAATGTGATTCAAAGCATCGGACCTCACCCGTTCCATCGTCTCCGCAATGATCGGCATAAGTTCATTTAACTTTTGTGCATTCACACTGTGAAGATCACGCGGATTACTCGAAACTATTTCCAAAATCCCCTCAATCCCTGTAGAAGTAATAATCGGGCTAAACAAACAGCTGCGAACTCCCTTTTTCTCCAGGTTCTCACACATTTCTCGGTGTTCTTCATGTTGGATTTCAGCCTCCACATCAGAAATGCTAAAATATTGTTTCTGCACCATCAGTCGACGATAGGCCTGAGCAGAAATAACAATTTGACTCTGTTCTTCATTGAGCAAATAGCTGTTGACAATCATGACGTTTTTGAGTTCTGCTTGAGCAGTAGTGTCTCCACGCAAAACCGTTAATCCAATTTTCAGGTTGGGCAATTTAAAAATAGAACTGAATAACTGATTGACAAAATCGCCTAATGGCTTGCGTTGTAGTTCGGTTTTTAAGAAGCTCTCTTTCAGTAATGACAAGGCATTTTCAAAGGTTACATCGACTAAACTCAACAAACCAAATCCCTTGAGATCCCAACTTTTTTGTGGAAAATAGCGTTGCCACAGTTCAAAATCATCGTAATTATCCTGTAGCAATTCGATGTCTTTTTGGGTGAGCATTACTGCATTTTCTCTGGGAGATAGTTCGACAAAATCTGCGTTATACAACACGCGATAATATCGCGTAATACCGCGTTTATCGGGTAGATCAATAAACAGGGGTTGGCTGAGATCGAAATTGGTATTGAAGTAAAAGTTCATAATAATACAACAACACGCGATATAGTATTCATTTTGATTAAAATTGCGGATTTCACCCGTATACGTCCCACCAGCATCCAAAATAATTTGTTTAAAACGTCGGGTGTGATTGAACATTATATTTTGAAAAGGCATAGAAACGGCCTTAATTTCATTGTCGGATAAAGCTGATGGAAAAATAACGTCAAAGAGTTCTTTTACCAAACTTTCATACGTATCTGTCATTGGCGTATCAACGACTTCTTCTTCGACGATGAGTTGCTGATCCGCTCTGGCTAAAAGATCTTCATAATACGCTTTTTTATAGGGATTTCCATAATCAAGCGCAATAAACTTTTTCAACTCGTCTTTTAGTTTATCAAAAGAGAATTCGATATGGAACGGGGTCAATTCAAACGCTTTTAATCTCATGTCATTTACTTCTATAAGGGTTTAAAGATACGGAATCCTTGAGTTTTAATTCCATTTCCCCTTAATTATCTTCTTTGTAAAGTTCTAAAAAACGAAAAAATAAAATATTGTACTTTTGCAGGAAATATCGAAAACGATTATGATTAAAATTGGCAATATAGAACTACCTGATCATCCGTTGCTTTTGGCACCGATGGAAGATGTGAGTGATCCTCCTTTTCGCCGTTTGTGTAAAAAACACGGGGCGGATTTAATGTATTCAGAATTTATTTCTTCTGAAGGATTAATTCGCGATGCTATAAAAAGCAAGATGAAATTGGATATTTTTGATTACGAGCGCCCTGTTGGTATTCAGATTTTTGGTGGCGATGAGGAAGCGATGGCGATGTCAGCGCGAATCGTAGAAACGGTACGTCCTGATTTAGTGGATATTAATTTTGGATGCCCTGTAAAAAAAGTAGTATGCAAAGGTGCGGGTGCGGGTGTATTGAAAGACATTGATTTAATGATTCGCCTAACCAAAGCGGTGGTGTCGAGCACCTCATTACCGGTAACGGTAAAAACGCGTTTGGGCTGGGATGAGGAATCAATAAATATAGATGAAGTAGCGGAGCGCTTGCAAGATGTAGGGGTACAAGCCCTGACGATTCACGCGAGAACCCGTGCGCAGATGTACAAAGGGCATTCGGATTGGACACATATTGAACGCATCAAAAACAATCCGCGTATTAAAATTCCCATTTTTGGCAATGGCGATATCGATAGCCCACAAAAGGCATTGGAGTACAAAGAGAAATTTGGCTTAGACGGTATGATGATTGGTCGTGCTGCCATAGGCTATCCTTGGATTTTTGACGAAATAAAGCACTATTTTCAAACAGGAGAATTCTTACCTCCTCCTACTATTAAAGATCGCTTAGAAGCTGCTAAAAACCATTTAATCTGGTCCATGGAATGGAAAGGTGAACGCTTGGGTATCGTCGAAATGCGCCGTCACTATACTAACTACTTCAAAGGCATCCACGGGTTCAAACCCCATCGCCTAAAATTAGTTACCACAGATGACGTAACGGAATTGTTAAACTTGTTTGATCAAATTGCAGCAGAATACAAAGATTATGTGATTGGTGAATAGTGAGTGGTGAGTGGTGAGTGGTGAATGGTGAGTGGTGAAGAGAAGGGAAATGGGAAATGAGAGAAGAGAGAAGGGAGAAGAGAGAAGGGAGAAGGGAGAAACCGTAGCGAAGTGAAAATCGTAACGGAGTGTAGGTTCATCGAACACCAAAACAAAAAAACTGTCTTTCGGCTTTCGGCTTTTGGTTCATTACATCTAGTTGAAAAAAGATTCTCTTATGAAGAGAAAATCAAACAAAGAGCAAAGAACAAAGCGCAAAGCGCAAAGAACAAATCGAAGCGTAGCGTAGATTCATTGAACACCAAAACAAAATATCAACTAAGTGAAATAAAGAACAATAAAAGGGATGAGTTTATCAACAACTCATCCCTTTTTTATTTGTGTACTCTAGTATAGTCGAAAATTTACCCTTCTCCCATTTCCCATCTCCCTTCTCCACTACACTATTTCGTTTTATCGGAAACAATATGTAAATCGCGTTGTGGAAAAGGAATTTCGATATTTGCTTCATCCAACGCTACTTTTACCACTTGTTGGATTTCAAATACAGTATCCCAATAAGCGGCTTTTCCGATCCAAGTACGCACGTTTAAATCTACAGCACTATCGCCTAAATTACTGACAAACACAATTGGTGCCGGATTTTGAAGTACAGCTTGATGTTTGGCTAAAGCACCTAAAATAATTGTTTGTGCTTCTTTTATATTTTCACTGTACCCAATACCCACCACGAAGTCATGTCGTCTAGATGTAATTTCAGAATAGTTTGTAATCACGGAGTTTGCTAAGGGACCGTTGGGGCTAAATACCTTTAATCCTGTAGGTCCTGTTAGTGTTGTATAGAGTAAATCAATGCGTTCTACTGTTCCTTCTGTTCCACTTGGATTGGAGATATAATCCCCTACTTTAAACGGTTTGAATAGTAAAACTAACACACCTCCAGCAAAATTGGACAAGCTACCTTGTAACGCCAAACCAATTGCCAAACCTGCAGAAGCGAAAATTGTTGCAATTCCCGCAACTTGGAATCCCATCGTAGCTGCCACTACAATTAGCAAAATAATATACAACGTCGCTTTGACAACGCTTAATAAAAAACCGCGTAACGACAGCTCAACGTCTCTTTTCTCCAAACGTCTGCGAATCACCTTTAAAACGAGCTTAACTAGATACGATCCAATTCCTAGAATAACTAATCCTAAAATTATTTTAGGTATAGCATGCCACATTGAATCTAACATCTGTTCTAGTCCTTTCCATAACATTTCCATAGCTTTCTTTTTTTGTTTTTATTTTCTTTTAGATTTTCAATTTCTTTTTCATGTCTTTAGACAAAGCATCTTTGTGCACCATGAAATCCGTTGTTTTGTATTTTACATATTCCTTAGACATGTACATATACCCCTCGTGATCGTTTGTAATTCCCCATGAGTTTTTCACAATGTAGAATTCACGTCCTGTTTGATCTTTCGCTATTCCTACAATATGCATGCCGTGATCATCGGTTGTTGAATAATTATCAAAGGCGTTTTGGCGCATTTCCGCTGTTACTTTGCGCTCAGGTTTTGGTCCGTTGAAGATTTCTTTGCGTTCGTCTTCATTCATCTCTTCCCAATCTTTTTCAGGAACATAAGCCACTCCATTTTTCCAACTGAAATACTTTTCGCTCACATCTCCTCCCCAAGCAACAGTAAATCCGTTGTTGATTGCTTGGTCGATAATATCCGTCATTTCATCTACTTTTACGTTATACACTTGGTCAAATGCCCAGTTATCGGGTACTAATAGAACAAATTTATCGTAGTATGGGTAGTTCATATCGGAACCAATTTCAATATAGTCATCGGGATTAATACCGATTACTTCACTTGCAAATGTTTGAGGGGTATATTCTTTTCCTTCCCATTTGAATTTTTCTGGAACTTCACCTAAATACGCATCAATTACTGCCGTATATGCTTTTTGCCAGTTTGGTGTTAGCTTGCCATTTGGATTCGAAACGACAGCTTTTAATACACCTTCTTGGATGGCTGCCATTTCACCAAATTGATTTTTCTTCGTTCCGTAGTTTAATCCTGTATATACTTCTTGTGGCACAGCTCCATACATGCGGTACATATTCATTACATCGTGAAAAGCTCCTCCATCTCCTAAAGTAACAGCACCTTGCATACGCACATACATCTTTCCTTTTTCAATATAAGCATTACGCGCAGAATAAATCTGTGAAATTTCTACTGGGCGTTTTCCCATGCGCATCATTTCTGATTCGATAAAGGAGTTAGCCGAATAACTCCAACATGTTCCTGAAGATCCCTGATTTTTAATCGATGTATTTTCAATATCTACGACTGGTTTAAACTGATAAAGCTCCTTGCTTTTGTCACTTGCATTTAATTTTAAAGCATTGACAAGGTTGTCTTGTGCTACTGTCGTTGACGCTGTTATAACAGATAAAACCGCCGTCAAGACCCATGATTGAATTGTTTTTTTATTCATTGTGATCGTTTGTTATAGTCGTAAAGATAAAAAAACATTGGGGAATGACCTGAGAAGGATCGTTTTTTTGCCTTTTTTGGTGGTTGCTTTTTTGGGAGGATTGGGTGAGCGTTGACTCTAGTTTTCTCCAACACTTCTCCAACCCTGCGCTGAGTATGCATGGGAAAATTAGTTTTTTGTCGAAGAACTCTCGAATGACTCTCGAAGCAAGATTGAATTATTCCCAATGTTGTTTGCTCTTTGTTCTTTGCTCTTTATTTCACTTAGTTGATATTTTGTTTTGGTGTTCAATGAATCTACGCTACGCTTCGATTTGTTC
>NZ_JBMVQX010000018.1:0-67405 GCF_050522745.1 Myroides sp. C15-4
TAATAATGAAGTTAATGTTTAAAAACGGTCAACCATATTTAGGGACGTTCACCACTCACCACTCACCACTCACCACTTACCACTCACCACTCACCACTCACCACTTACCACTTTCCAATCACCACTTTCCAATTATCACCCCATCAATCAACTGTCAACTAAATCACTTCCACAGCGCAAATAGGCGTTCAATGTCTACTTTCAGTAGTTCAGTGTCATAAGTTATTTTTTTCTTTTGTAGTTTGATTGCTAGTTGATCAATAATTTCAAGGATATCTTCTAATAAGATTTGTTTTTGTTCCTCTATGGTTTTGAATCCAAATTCTTTGGTAAAATGGCGCGTAACCAAGAGTCTAAGTTCATTCTCTTTGGTTGAAAGGTTGCTTATTTTCAAACGAGGACGAATGCTATAAAGCGGTAAATGGTCTGATGCATTTTTTAATTCTTCGGGAACATCTTCTTCTGCGTGGTAGTATTCATTGCGCACGGTATGATGTTGATCATCGTGGTTACTGAAGAACAGATTTAAGCCAATATAGGAAAATGCATGACCATAGCGTTCGGGTTGTGTTTCCTGAATTAAAAGTGTCTTAAGTGTATCAAGTTGATCGATAAAAGGTTGTAGCGATTTTTGATAGTTCCCTGAGCGTGAATATCGAATAGGTGCTTTGGGAAGTTTATTTCGCTGTGAGGCTAGTGTAGTTGCACCATATGGAGTTAGATCCACCTCTTTTCCATCTAAAACATAGCTGTCTTTCTGTTTACGCCACGATTGTGAGGTTCCCTCTTTTGCTTCAAAGCGCTTATTTTGTAGTACCGTATAGAAGGTGCCATTGATCCATTTGGAAGCAAGTGCTTCTTGCGGTTCTTCATCCCCCCATCCCGTTAAAGCTAAGGTTTCACAAAGGCGAACCAAGTGGTTCCACTCTTCGATATTTTTATACTGAAGGAGGCGTGCATAGGCTTCAAGTAAGACAGGACGTAAAGCCTCAGCTGTTTGTTGTGCTACAAATCCCTCTAGTTCTTCTAGTGTTTCGAGTTGATAAATTTCTTTCATTTTTGCTTTTTGAGCATAAAAGTAAGCATTATAAAGGAGTCTACAGTGAACGGTTTAGTAATCAGTTACCACTTTCCACTCACCATTTACCACTCACCACTTACCACTCACCACTTACCACTCACCACTCACCATTCACCGTTGACAACGAACAGTTTACAGAAAACGAGTAGTAGTAATTAGTTAATGTTAAGTGAATAGTGTTTGAAAATCACCAATATCTCGTTTAATTTGGTGTATACTTCTTATGAAAAAGAAATATAATTTGAAGATTGTTTTTTTATTCAATTATTGTTTTGCCTTACTAACAAAATGAAAAAGGAAAATTAAAACAGGTAGTAAGATGAAAAAAAGTGTTATTGTAGGAGCCTTTGTCTTAATGGCTTCGTTTGCTAGCGCCCAAACAAAAGTAAGCAGTACGAGTATTGGAATTAATTTGGGAGGATTAGTTTCGTTAGTGTATGATGATGCCTCAGTTTTAGGGTTAAAAGAGAGCCAGTGGAAACAGATTAATCAGTATCAAAGGGATTATGAAGGGCAATACAACCGATGGGCGAGTAACAAGCGCTATAGCGAGTATGAACTCAATCGAAAAAAAGACCAATTGTATCGAGAAATAAGAGTGAAAATTGGCGATATACTCACCATAGAGCAACAGGAAAAATGGAATAACAAGGTGTATGTGTACAATCATTATCACCCGTATGAACACAAAAACAAGTACAAGAAACACAAAAAAAAGTACAAGAAAAAAAATAAACACAAGCATCACCATGATCATTGTGATTAACAAGTAGAAGAACGTCTTAGTAGGCGTTCTTTTTTTGTTTTAACGTGGCTGATGTTATATCCGTTCGTTGATAAAAGTGAGCTTTTGAGTAGATAGAAATGAGTCTTAGCGTAAGGTTTTAAAAAATAGGATGACTATCTTTATAGAAGTAAAAAGTAAAAGAAGATGCAAGTAAACGATCGCCTAAAGACCGTTAATTACGATGGAATTTTTCTGTCTTGTTATTCCGATTTCAGTGAGAAGTGTTTTCATGCCGCTCCAGAGCATGTATTAGTTTATGTCTATTCAGGCGAGCAAATCATTGAAGATCGCAATAAAAAGATCCGCGTACAGGCTGGGGAATGTGTGTTTATTAGGCGTAATCACCAGTTGATCATGCACAAGAATAGTGTGGGGAATGCCCATTATAAGGGAATTTCCTTAACCTTTAAACGCAGTGTATTAAAAGAATTTTACAGCAAGCTAAACAAGTCAAAACTACCGAGGGAAATTACTGTTTCAGATACGAATGTTTTTCCCGTTGAAAAACGCGTAGATGTTACGAGTTTATTCGAATCCTTAACGCCCTATTTCAAGGAAAATACCACGCCTAGTAAAGAGGTGATTCAGCTCAAATTACTAGAGGGAATTTACGCTTTACTTAATAATTCAGCGGTCTTTTACCCCTTGTTGTTTGATTTTACCGAACCGTGGAAGATCGATATTTTAGAATTTCTAAATGATCATTATATGGATGATTTAACCTTAGAAGAAATTGCCTTTTATACGGGTAGAAGTTTAGCTACCTTTAAGAGAGATTTTAAGAAGGTAAGCAATTTAACCCCCCAACGCTGGATGATTAAAAAGCGCTTAGAGGTAGCTTATAGCCGATTGAAAGAGTCAAAAGAAAAGATTCAAACTATTTATTTGGAGGTAGGATTTAAGAATCCGTCTCACTTTTCTACAGCTTTTAAAAAGCAGTATGGCGTATCACCAACAGCGATAGAATAAAATGAGCGTTTGAGTAAGGTAATTTGAGCTTTAAAGCAAAAGGAAACGCAAAATTATAAACTAGTTTTACAATCAACTTAAAAAGAAAAAAATGCAAACGAAAAACGTAAAAGCATATGGTACAGAAGCACCAGAAGCAGATTTGAAACAGATGAATATTAGCCGTAGAGCGGTAACGGCAAAGGACGTTGAAATTGATATTTTATATTATTACATCCAATGCATTAAAATAGACCATCAAAATAGGGGGGAATTACCTCATCCAAGGTTATAATTTGCTATTCAGTGGAATATTAAAACGCAAGGAGGTTGTAAATCCATTGATAGGAGTATAGCCTGTTTTATCCGCAATAGAAAATCCATACCCAAAGTCAATTTCCAACACGGTCAAGGCCGATAAGCCCACTTTTGCGGTGAGGGTGTAAGGGGTTACTTCAGCCCTGCCAAATAAACCGATATAGTACATCTCGGAGTAGTAAGTAGCGGCTATTTCAGGAATGACAGCATAGTTGTGCTGCACCCAAGTGAAGTTAGCCGTAGCATCGAGTTTTACAATGTGATTCGAATTAAAATCAGACGCATAATAGATCCCCGTTTTTAAGATGCTTCCCTTTTGGTACTGGTAGCTGACTGTTGGCCCAACAAAGTAATTTTGGGCTTGAAGTTTGACTGTACACCCTAGGAGCAGGCAACATACAAGTAGCATGATTCTCATCGTCTTTTTTTTTATCTACTTCATGGCAAAACTAGTGTAGTGTTTCCTATGAGTAGGATGGAAGTGTAAAGGTAAAATTTTAACGAGGGCTAGGTTATCCCCAAAAGTAGTGGTTTTATTTTTGTTGTTTATCTCACTTAGTTGATATTTTGTTTTGGTGTTCGATGAATCTTCGATTTGGTTTTTGTTGTTTGCTCTTTATCTCACCTAGTTTATATTTGTTTTGGTGTTCGATGAATCTACGCTACGCTTCGATTTGCTCTTTGTTGTCTGTGATATTTACTCTTATTCAGAAGATTTTCTCATCACTCATTTCCCATCACCAATCACGAATATCTAGGATGCGACCCTTCGTTCCCTCAGGGTGACACCTTCAATAAAAAGAAGTTTATCTTTATTATAAAAATGAATCGTACAACCTTGTCATGCAGACGAAGGAAGCATCGCATCAGTCGATTCACTCATCACTCATCTCCCTTTTCCCATCTCCCTTTTCCTCTAAGTTTTGGTGTTCAATGAATCTTCGATTTGCACTTTGTACGGTTTATCTCATCTAGTTTTTTAGCAAAAATGAATACTCAGAAGTTGTCCTGCTGACGAAGGAAGCATCGCATCGTTCAGATCCCACCAATCACTACTCACCATTCACCACTCACCATTCACCAAAAAAATCATAATAATTACCTAACAATTCAATAACCTTAAATTCTAGGTGTAAAATCAATTATTTCACTCCTTTACTAAACCAAACTACGGATTAGAGTTGTGAGTGAACACGAAATAAACCAGCGACGATGTATTGCCTATCTCGCTAAAGAATGTACAGAAGAAGAGCGAATTACCTTCGAAATAGACTTGCTTTTTGACGAAGTATTGAAAAGTGAATATGAAAGCTGTTCCTTGCTGTGGAGAAGCTATCCGACTAATAAGGAGCTCTGGAACCAATCCAAACAACAAGCGACAACACGCACACAGCGTTCGATCTATTATGGACGTGTGGCTTGTGCGATTTTGGCGTTGATAGGTAGTTTAACCACGAGTTTTCTTTTGTTTCAATCTCCCGTGACGGGACCCCAAGCGGAATACCGCATTTATACGAATGAAGAGGGATCGCGAAAAAAAGTAACCTTAGAGGACGGTAGTGTTGTACTGCTCAATGGACAAGCGCGTTTGCAGTTTACCCAAAATGATTCCTTGCGCTTGGCTTGGTTGGAAGGGGAAGCTTTTTTTGATGTCGTCAAAAACGTACAAAAGAAATTTTTAGTCAAACACGAAGATTTGGAAGTTGAAGTCGTGGGAACACAGTTTAGCGTCAATACCTGGGGACAGGAAAAACAAGTCGCCTTACTCTCGGGGAAAGTCCTTGCTAAATTAGGGAATGGCGAACAGCTCTACCTTAAGCCCAACGAACAATTGTTGTGGAACACCACCCTAGGCGAGGTAAAGCGATTGAAAACCGATGTAGATCAACAGCTGAGTTGGCGAAAGCAACAATTGGTTTTCGACAATATACCTCTGGCACAAGCCCTTGAAGAAATCAATCAATTTTATGGAGTTTCCTTTGTGATTCACGATCCTGTACTAGCGCAAAAGCGCATTACTGGAGTGTTTGATCAACCGTCTGTAGAGGCGTTTATTCAAGCGCTAACCTTTATTGCTTCTTGTAGTATCACCTCAACCAATAACCACTATTTAATCGAACCTTATGCCCCATATTCTCTATCAGAAAAGCAACCCTAAACCCGATGAAGATCTGGTGTTGTTTCAGGAAATAGCCCAGGGAAGTAGAATTGCCTTTGAACAGTTTTACGTCAAGTACTACCAATACCTGTGTCGTTTTGCTCGCAGCTATGAAAAGGACAGCTACCTCGTTGAAGAAAAAGTATCGGATGTGTTTTACTATATCTGGCAGCGAAAAGAAGAGCTCAGTAGAATTGAAAATCCCAAGGTTTACGTCTTTACTATGACTAAGAATATGCTGTTTCAACAGAAGAAAACGAGTCGAAAAACAACAGTAGATCTCGAGTTTGAATCAGTAGAACAAAACTATTATGTCGCAACAATCGAAGACGATATAATTCAATCCGAACAAGAAGCTGATCTCAGACAAGCACTCCTCCATATTGTGGATCAAATACCGCCTAAATCGAGGCGAATCTTCGAAATGAGTCGAATAGACGGACTCAAATACCATCAGATTGCCGAGGTCTTAGATCTATCTGTCAAGACAGTTGAAAGCCATATGCACATCGCACTAAAGACAATCGCCCTTGTACTAACCCAAACAAATAAAAATAATAACACACGATGATGAAAAAAAGCGTTTTACTAGCTACCCTTACACTAGCTAGTATAGCAACCCAAGTCTCCCCTTTGTATGCCCGTGCCCACATGCCATTGCAAACACAGGGACAAGCAAAGAAAGCATTCAAGCTGAAACTCAACCAGAATAAGGCTACGCTTAAACAAGTATTCGATCAAGTAGAAATGCAGACTCAGCAGCACTTTGTTTACCTTACAGAAGAAATTCCCGTCAATCAAACCTATGAATTTGGAAAAGAATACGATTCCCTAGAAGCATTGCTTCGCGACGTATCGACCAAAGCCAATCTTTCTTTTCAAACCCAAGGCAATCAGATTTTGGTACAATCCAATGCGGCAACCCAACAACAGATGGCTTCCTTTAAAGGGAAAGTCGTGGATCAAGAGGGACTAGCCGTTATTGGTGCTACGGTTCGTGATGCAAATAATGAGTTTATCGCTGTAACGGATATGGAGGGACAGTTTGAATTGACTGTAACTCGTATGCCGATCTCCCTATCCTTTTCTTTTATGGGCTATCAAACCAAATGGGTTTCCTTTTCAAAGAGCAACCAAAATATTGTAGTCAAGTTAGAAGAAGACAATCAAATGTTGAATGAGATTGTGGTGACGGGACAAGGGGCTGATGTACAGAAAAAGCGTTTGGCTAATAATGTCACGGTGATTAAAGCGAGTGAATTGGAAAAAATTCCCGCTCAACGCGTCGATCAATTGCTAGCGACTAAATTGCCCAATGCACAGATCAATTTGACAGGTGGACAAGCAGGATCCACCTCGTTGATTCGCTCTCGTGGAGTAAATTCTGCCTTTTTGAGCAGTACACCCATTATTTATATCGATGGGGTTCGACTAGATAACAACAATACACGTGCCTCTTTAGGAGGTAGTGCCCAAGGCGCTTCGATGAGTTCCATTGCTGATATTCCCATGGATAATATTGAGAAAATTGAGTTTATCAATGGAGGGGCAGCCACCACACTCTATGGATCGGATGCGGCAAACGGCGTAATTCAGATTTTTACGAAAAAAAGAGGAATGCCAGGAACCTATGTCAATGTGTATACTGAAATGGGGGTAGAAACCCCTACAACTGATTTCTTACACTTTAAGCGCACCAAAGATTTGCTGTTTGAAAATGGCTTTTACCAAAAGTACCGCTTAAACCTCAATGGAGAATCCGACAGTGGGTTTGGTTATAATTTTTCCACGAGCTATCAAAACTCATCTGGGGTGCAAATTCACAAGCAAAATGAGAATCAAAAGTTCGATTTAAGCTCAGGCTTTCACGCCAAACTTTCAGAAAAGGTAACCTATGAGAGTTCCTTTTTATATGTACACAATGCCTACAAACGCAACCGAAATGGAAACCAAGGAGGGTATACTGGACTGTGGTTTGCAGAAGATGGTGCCTCAAAAATAACGGGGCCTGGGTTTAATAATCGCTTGGATGAACTCAATGCAGAAGAGTATGCTGCGATGAAAACCTTTGTCGATAATGCAGAGCGTTTGCAAGACAATAACATCCTAGTCAATCGATTTACAACCTCCCAACAATTTAAGTACAACCCTTTAGACAACCTGTCGTTTAAATTAGTTGGTGGACTTGATTACCGCATTCAAGATCAGGAAAATATCGAAACGAATGAGTACTTAACGGCAACCAAAGGGCAGCCAATAAAAGATCAAGGAAGCATTCAAAAGATACAGCGTAAATACTTAGGATTAACAGTCGAATTTAATGGACAACATCAGGTGGATGTGAATGATTTCTCTTTTATCACAACGGTAGGGGGGCAATTGTTCCGAAATTCAGACAACCAAACCCTAATTGAGGGACGCAATATTCGCGATGGGGCTTATTCGATCTCTGAGGCTGCTATTCGCACCAGTGATGAATACATCAGTGAAGTACTGAATTATGGGTTTTATCTCTCTGAAAATGTAGGGTATAAGGATAAGTTATTTTTGGATTTAGGGATACGCGGAGACCGCAACCCGTCTTTTGGAAAGAATATAGGCGTACAATACTACCCTAAAGTAGGAGCATCCTATATGCTATCACAAGAATCGTGGTTTACCAATAAAATTGTCAATACGCTGCGTTTACGCGGAAGTTATGGGGTAGCAGGTAATTTACCACCAGCTTATGCCAATGAGCGTACTGTAGCATTTGATGGGTATTTAGGTGATCAAGCCACGCGTTTCAGTCAACCTGGAAATGACGATTTACGCCCTGAGAAAACCCACACATGGGAAACAGGTGTAGATGCTTCCTTTTGGAATAACCGCCTAACGCTTTCATTGGGCTACTACTATTCTAAAACAAAAGATGCCTTGTTCTATGTACCACCAGCCCCATCAAGTGGGTATACTAAGAGCCAACTCTACAACATAGGAACGATTGAAAACAAGGGATTTGAAATGAACTTTTCCTTAGATGTAGTGGCACTACAAGATTGGAATGTAACGCTAACAGGATCGGTGAATACCTTAAAAAACAAGGTGTTGAGCACCGGTGGAGCCCCAGCGTTCAACATCAATGGTTTTAGTGCGAGAACCCTACAAACCGTAGTAGAAGAAGGAAGACCTGTTGGGTTTATCCGCGGGAATTACGGCGTGATTGGAGCAGATGGTACACTAGAAGAAACAATTCCACAGGCGTATTTGGGTAATACCATTCCCGAAGTGTTTGGAAATATAGGGTTGAATGTACGCTATAAAAATTGGAGCTTATTTGCCAATGCCAACTATCAAACGGGAGGCTATGCAGCCAATTGGGATGCTCAGTTTAGATACAACTACGGTGCTTCTGATGATTTTGTACCTATGGAGGAAATCGAGAAAAACGGCAGAAAGAACTGGTTGAATTTAACCAACCGCTTCGTAGAAAAAACAGATTACCTCAAAATTAGAACCATTGGGTTGTCTTACTACTTACGACCATCAAATCCGAGCTTGTATCAATCGATCACCTTTGGATTTACGGTGGCGAATCCGTTCAATTTTACCGCTTCTTCTTTTGATCCAGAGGCGACAATTAGCGGTGCTGCACAAGGACAAGGAGGAGCTTCAACAGGAGGTATCGCCTATGCTACGTATTCTGCACCAAGACAGTTTTTAGGTTCTATTAAAATTAATTTCTAAGTCGAAAAATCATGAGAAAAATAACAATTGCCCTCAGTTTTGTTTTTACAGCAGCTCTAACAATGGTGAGCTGTGTAGACAATCCCTATGTAACAGAAGACAACTACTTAAACAAACCCAATGCTGGACATAGTTGGGTAATAGGTTTGCAAAAACAACTGGCTTTGACCACCAATATAGTCGTGATCAATGCAGAGATTACCTCGGATAATTACTTTAACAACTACACCCAATATTCTAAAGTATTTGATCAACCTCAAATAGACTATTTCGATCCCGATGTCAATAACTTACAAGCGAGTATTCAAGCGTTGCGTGAAATGGCGGTCTATGGATTGGAAGTAGTTTTACCCAAAGACCCAACCTTAACCAAAGAACAGGTGGCTTTTATGCACTTTTGCAAGGGATATGCCCAGCTTTTAGGAGGGGAGTTTTTCCTAGGCCTACCCGAGTCGAATTTAGGAAAAATCAGTACAACGACAGACATGCTCAACAAGGCGGTAGAAAGTTTTGCCCTTGCCTATGAGATGGAAACGAAAGAAGAGGTAAAAAATGCGTATGCTTTGTTTATGGCAAGAGCCCACTATCGTTTGGGTAATAAAGCCCAGGCCAAGCAATATGCTGAAATTGCCATTACAATGCCTACTTTACTGTATACCATCCAATTTGACGGAAAGAATAATGTACCCAATGAAATGCAAAATGCGACCTATGACGCTTTGCCTAATCGCTTAGCTCCATTACCGCGTTTGGATTATTTGGACCCTAAGTTCTTTGCTGTGGGTACCCCTCAAAACGATCAAAAGGAACTGGCTTTGGCCAAAGCAGAAGAGGGTTATCTTATCTTGGCTGAGTGGGCATTGGCTACGCAAGATCTAGCAGGGAGTAAGCAGTACCTCTATGAGCTTTTGGAAGTCGTAGCCGCTCGACCAACTGAATTAGTAGACGATAAAAAAGAAACGAGAAATGGTGGAATTCGCTCGGATTACCCACTCAAAGAGGTCGGTGTTCGCTTTGATGCAACAGCACCTGAAAAACAAGGCTATGTATTGGATCGTCAAAAAGGCAAAGTACTAGTAAGTAAGGTGTCGGGTACAAAAGTGACCCAAGCGGATATTGAATCCCTTACTTCAACAGATGAGTTGTTGTACATCATCTATTTGTTACGTCAAGAAATCTTTATTAGCGAAGGTCGTCGTTTGACAGATTTGGGAATTAAATACCCGATTTCACAGATTGAAGAGGGCAATAACCCTTATGTTACGGCTGCCTATACCAAGGCGTTAATTCCCGATTTTATTCCATTGCAAGCGGGAATGGATGATTTTACTACTGATCCAGTAACAGGTGTAGTAACCATGAAATACGATATGAATAAAGTACTGGTTGCCCATAAGAATAGCCCGTATATCATGCCTTTAGTAAAGTAAAAAGAAACAGATGAAAAAAAGAATTCTAGCGTTGAGTTTTAGCGTTGCCTTTAGTTTGATAAGCTTCGCTCAAGATAGTAAACACGTGATCTTGGTGAGTATTGATGGGTTTCGCCCCGAATTTTACCAAGAGGAAAAATGGGGGACACCCAACTTAAAACAAATGGCTAAGGAAGGGGTGTCTGCCAATGGGGTACGCACGATCTTTCCTTCCGTAACCTATCCTTCACATACCACCTTATCCACGGGTACTTTACCCCATAAACACGGTATTTACTACAATACAACAGTAGGAGAACAAGGACAGCCAGGGGAGTGGATTTACGATAGCAAGGATATTCAGGTACCGACCATTTGGGAAAAAGCCAAAGAGAAAGGGTTAACAACAGCCTCTGTCTCTTGGCCTATTACGCTACACAATGCGGGTATTGATTATAACCTACCTGAAATATGGGACTTTAAACGACCAATGGATCGCATTACACCGACCAAGGCGTTTGCTACCCCTGAAGGTTTATTCGATGAGATTCTGACCCAGGCGTTGGGGCAGATTCACTACAACCAGTTTAACTTGAGTAGTTTGGCTATGGATGCGAACTTGGGACGCAGTGCGGCTTACCTCATCAAAACGTATAAACCCAATCTATTAACGATTCACTTGCCTATTACGGATGGTGCACAACACAGCCAAGGAAGAGAAGGTGATGAGGTCGCTCGTGCAATTGCAGGGGCAGATCATGCGGTTGGCATGATATGGGAAGCCGTTGTTCAAGCGGGTTTAGCAGAGCAAACCCTCCTATTGGTTACGGGTGATCACGGTTTTGTATCGACGAATTTTAGCCTAGCACCCAATATTTGGCTGAAAGAAGCCGGTTTACTCGATCGCGCTTTTTTCTTTTCCACTGGAGGAAGTGCAGTATTGCAGGTTAAAAATCCAAAGGACACCAAAATTGTAGCTGATGTTCAACGTTTAATTCAGCAATTACCTGAGCAATACCAAGCGATGTTTGAGTTGATCACTGAGCCAATGATCCGCGCAAGAGGGGGAGAACCCAAGGCCCAATTAGCCCTATCAGGTCGGTTAGGGTATGCCTTTTCTAACGCATCCACAGGAGAAGTACTTTCGCCTAGTAAAGGGGGAAAACACGGGTATTACCCCAATTTCCACGAGATTTATACCGGATTTGTTGCCTATGGGAATGGGCTAAAAAAAGGATTGGTTATTGATCAACTGAATTTAGAAGATATTCCCGTTATCATCAGCAACGTACTTCAATTCGATCTTCCAGAAGCAGAAGGCTTGTATTTGCCCCTGTTTGAATCGAAACCATAAAGCGTTTATTTTATTTTAGCTCCCACATAGACAGTACCCTGTCGTGTAAAAGAAAACCTCATCTCGTTGTAGATGGGGTTTTTTTGATGCAATACAGCTGTGAGATTTGTGAATTCTAGTGATACCTTTTGGTCCCTATTGCGTTAACTTACTAAAATAAAGGGAGGCATTGGCAAAAGTTAACCATAGAAACCCGTTATTTGCAAGGTGAAAAAAACAGGTGAAATAAGTTAACTACTCCAAGTTATTTCAACCTGATACAATGGAGTATCGGTAATACTGGGCTTTTAGCCCATTGACTATGACTTTTAAAGAATTAAATATAATCCAACCCATCCTAAATGCAATTAAGGAAATTGGATATGATCAACCTACTGCCATTCAAGCGCAGAGTATCCCTTTTATTTTACAAGGACACGATATTATTGGGTGTGCACAAACGGGAACAGGAAAAACAGCTTCTTTTTCCATTCCTATTTTACAGCTGTTGCAACAGCAAACAGCACCAAAAAAAGGAATTCGTTCGCTTATTTTAACCCCTACTAGGGAGCTAGCGATCCAGATAGACGATAATTTTAAATCCTATGGTGCACAGTTAAAAATAAAACACCTAGCTATTTTTGGAGGAGTATCTCAACACAAGCAAGTAGGACAAATCAAACGCGGTGTGGATGTTGTTATTGCAACGCCAGGTCGTTTGTTGGATTTGTTAAATCAGCAGTTGATTTCGCTTCAACACATCGAAATTGTAGTGCTAGATGAGGCCGATCGTATGTTAGATATGGGATTTGTAAGGGATGTCAACAAGATATTTACCAAAATCCCCACAAAAAGACAAACGCTATTTTTCTCAGCAACTATGCCGCCTGAGATTAAAACATTAGCGATGCAACTCGTAAAGAATCCAAAAGAAGTGCATGTATCTCCCGTTTCTTCTACCGCAGGAACGATTGAACAAGGCGTTTATTTTGCGGAAAAAGACGACAAACTAGATTTGCTGTTTTCGATATTGAAGGATGTATCCATTGAGCGTTCCTTGGTTTTTACTCGTACGAAATACGGAGCCGATCGATTGGCTAAAAAATTGGCGGGTATGGGTATTTCTGCCGCAGCCATCCATGGTAATAAATCACAAAACGCTCGACAACGTGCACTTAGCGATTTTAAAGCAAACAAGATACGCGTATTAATTGCTACAGATATTGCCGCTCGCGGTATTGATATAGAGGAATTACCACATGTAGTCAACTATGAATTGCCCAATATACCCGAAAGTTATGTACACCGAATTGGACGAACAGGACGTGCAGGTGCGCATGGTGTGGCGGTTTCTTTTTGTGCCACAGACGAGATCAAGGAGCTAAAGAAGATTGAGAAAGTCATTGGAATTAAAATTCCTGTTTTGTCTGAGTCAATGCCTACTGCAGTACTATCGAACTCAGAAACATCGACTTCGGAAGAGAAGAAAGAAAACAAGCGCAACAATCGAAATAAGCGAAATAATCGCAACAATCGAAATAAAAAACGCGAAGGTCAGGAGGCTGTAGGTCAAAAACGTGAAGGTCAAAAACGTGAAGGTCAAAAACGCGAGGGTCAAAAACGTGAAGGTCAAAAACGTGAAGGTCAAAAACGTGAAGGTCAAAAACGCGAACCGCGCAAAGAGCAAATCGAAGCGTAGCGTAGATTCATCGAACACCAAAACAAATATAAACTAGGTGAGATAAAGAACAAAGAACAAAAAGTAGATTCATCGAACACCAAAACAAAATATAAAATCAGTGAGATACACCGTAACGCAGTGTAGGTTCATCGAACACCAAAACAAAATATAAAATCAGTGAGATAAACAACAAAGCACTAGAAAACAACATATTATTGGTTTCTAGTGCTTTGTGCTATAAAATTTACTCTGTTATATGCTTCTATTTACTTGCGTTAGTTTCGTTTATTCTTATTGAGTTCATCTTGAAGCTGACGTCTGATTTTTTGTTCGCGCTCCAACGCTAATTTTTTGTACTCTTCGAGTTCGCTTTCTGCGTCTATTTGCTTTTTACGTGCGTCCCTTGTGTCAGTAAAACTCTTTTTAAACTGAATAAATAAAACCCCCAAAATCAAGAGAAGGACAAGAATAATCGACCAAACGATTATTTTAAAGGTGCTCTTGTGCGTACTAATCCCAATAAAATCAAGGTTATTTTCTTGTTCAATAGCAACAGATAGGTCTTTTTGAAGTACTTGTAGTTGATTAGACAAGGAGTCAATCGACATTTTTTGTTGGCTCAATGCACTGTTGTTTTGGCGGATAGTCGTTTGTAAACCCGTGATCGAATCTTTTACATTGTGTTGAACCTGTTGTAACTTATTTTTTTCTACTACCTTGTAATTCTGCCAGTTATTGGACTGACTGATTAATGTGTTAAACTGATTTTCGATGGTGTTGCTGTCACTTTGTGAATAGGAGGACAACGTAAATGTTAGTAAGGTGGCAGATAAAATAATTGTTTTTTTCATGGATTGAATTTTTGAGTATATTTTTCTAGTTGCATATATAAAGTCAGAATAAACTACCTATTAAACGGCTAAATATCCAGAAAAATATGGGGGAACAAAAATTAATTGGGATAAAAGATCAACCTATTTCAAATAAAAATAGTCACCATTCATCCATTCGATTTAGTTACAATCACTTAGGGGTGCGAAGATTTTACTTCAAAAGGACTACTTTTAATCGCCAGGGATGCCGTTGGATGATCGTCATCCTTTCTACAAGAAAGACAACTAAGCAATAAAACAAGACCAAGAACGATTCGGAAATTGCGGTTTTTCATACTTTTTTCATTGAAAGGGTTAATGCTATTTATAGTCAAAAGTAGACGGCAATTTTGTAGATTTTTTGAATGGAGGTGAAGAAGTGAAAAATCGGAAAGTAAGGTCATTTTGTTCTGTTTTTTTTAACAGCTGTGACAAGTAAACTTTCATCTATGTTAAATGTTTAGGCATGGGTTTGGGTTTCTGCTTGCGAAGTGTTTATATTCAACCACGGAAAGCATAAACACGGTTTTACTTAACAGGACCTGATCACCCGATCGCGCGGATTTGCAACCCTGCGTTAGATAAAAGAGAAGATAAATTATAGTTACTATAGGATAGAGGAAGGCACGGATTGCGCAAAGAAGGAACAATACCTATTGAGCTAACTGCCTTGTTAATTGATTGGATAAAAGGAAATTTAATTATAAGTTGTGGAAACGGGAAGCACTGTCTCGCAAGAGGGAGATGCACAACCTAAAAACAGGGTAGATTTTAATGAAAAATCTGCCCTTTTTTGGCTATAAACCGTATTGAATTGCACACACAGCAACAGGGGTAAAGCGTATTTCCTTTTTTAAGAGAAGACTAACTGTCCCCGTTGATGTTTTTGATTCCATACTATTCTTTGCTTTTGTATTCTTGTTTGTAAGCTTTGCTTGTATTAAAACAATTTCATATCTCCATCTTGAATCCAGTGCTTTTTCTTCAGAAGAGAATAGATTAGATAGGATAGAAGCATTGGGCCTATAAATTGTAAACTTACAATTGTTAAGAGGATATACGTAGAAGAATAGGAGTCTTTCATCGCATTAAACGTTCCAATTTGCCCCACGAGTCCACAACTTCCCATACCCGACTCTAAGGCCGTATTTTGCATATCAAAAAACAAAATAGCCAGAGGGCCTAAGATAGCTGATGCCGCTGTTGGAGGAATCCAGATCTTCCAGTTTTTGTAAATGTTGGGCATTTGCAACATACTAGTACCCAACCCTTGCGCGAGTACGCCCTTTAGGCCATTGTCTTTGTAACTGATGGTTGCAAATCCAATCATTTGAGCACAACAACCGATAGTAGCCGCTCCTGCTGCTAATCCATCCAACTGCAACATCAAACACAAGGCTGCGGAGGAGATCGGCAAAGTCAATGCTATTCCTACCACTACAGCGATCACCATACCCATAATGAGGGGATTAGCCTCTGTAGATAGGATAATGAGTTGTCCAATCCACTGCATTACCTGATTGACGCTTGGGCCAATCAATTGGGCTAAAGCTACCCCAACTAAAACGGTAACAATAGGCGTAACCACAATATCTATTCGCGTTTCCCCTGCTACGGCTTTGCCTATTTCTACAGCAACGATGGTGGCGAGAAATACACCTAAAGGACCACCCAATTGATAAGCCGCCACACCCACAACAGCAGAAGAAAAGAGTACCAACTGAGGCGCTCGTAAACTATAGGCGATTGCCAGTGCGATTACGGGACCTGTGGCTTGATTGGCAAAAGGCCAAACAACCGTTGTTAAGAAGGGAATCCCCAATTCTTCCCCTATTGTTTTGAGGATGGTTCCAACGAGTAGGGTGGCAAATAACCCGTAGGCCATGGCCCCCATCGCATCGATAAAATAGCGCTTACTCGAAATTTGGATGTCTTTTTTTTGAAGAAATGCTCGCATGAATAGGATGATTTTATAAAAGGGTGATGCCCAAAGCAAAGTTAACTAAAAGCAAGGAGGTTGCTTGAGTTTTTCCCCCGATCGCGCGGATTTGAATCCGTGCGCTAGATTTATTCTAATTCTTTTATAAAAAAGAAGATAAATTATATTCACCAGCAGAATACGCTACAAAACTACATCAGTCGAAATTAACCTGCAATACTGCCTTCTCATATATGGTAAAAAAAAGCTCAAATGGCTTTATTTTTCTCTCTATAAAAAACATAAACAACTGTTATTCAGTTGTTTGTTTTGCTTGGTCTTAGTTTTGTTTGGGTCTTCTTCGGTAAACATGTGTATTTACGGGGGATTACCCCACATTTACCGAACAAAACCCGAACAAAACCCGAACAAAACTCGAACAAAATCCCCCGATCGCGACGAAGGCACGGATTGATTCTAATTCTTTTATAAAAGAGAAGATAAATTATATTCACCATCGGATAGATGAAGGCATAGATTGCCGCGCCATCGGATCATGCAATAGTAACAACAGTAAACGATACGCGTTTACTGTTGTTATTGCTGCACTAACCCCTTGAAGTGATTGAGGAGCATGGCTGCCGTTTGTTGCGGATGAGAAATCAACCCTCCATGTCCAGCACCAGGAATTGTATACAGTGCTATAGCCTTCACTTGTTGTTTAATTTCTTGAGCAACTGCTGGGTAAACGAGGATCGAATCCGATCCTGTAATCAACGTTATATGGCCCTTAAATTGGTTGAGGTTTTCAGGCTTTAGGTTGAGACGCTCTGGATCATGAGCCTGATCTAGCCAAGTGCGGTAACTCGCTGTCATGGTATTGCGGGCTCTTTCATCAAAAATAGCAGACCAACTGCCTGTGCCAAAGGCAACCTTTTCAATAAAATGAAACGTACCCTGTTCTATAGCGCCTTGTTCCAAGAGGGTTTTGCTCTTTTGCATGTCCTCTTGTACAGCGGTTAGGATTGATTGGTATTCAGGTTTTCCCTTGAGCAACCCAAAGACAGGCGGTTCGTAAAGCACAATACTTTCAACGCGATCCGCGTGATTCGTTGCTAGTTCAATGGTGATGTTAGCACCATAGGAATGCCCAATGAAATGCGCTTTTTTGAACCCCAACTCATCCAGTAGGGCTAAGGCATCTTGTACATCCATTGATATCGTTCCTTGTTTGGTGTCAGGGGTAGAAGCACTGTGTCCACGTCTATCGTATAGGAGGATAGGATTGGGTACGGCTTTACTTACTTCTTCTGCTACGGCTAACCACGAATTGTGATCATCCCATGATCCGTGAATAAAGACAAGGGGAGTCCCTTCCCCTTTTTTATAGCGTACAGCCAAATCTACTTCTTCAGTATGAATCAGGTGAAGGGGCGTGTTTTCAAGGGTGAAATACGCTTGTTCTGCGGGTGTTTGTGCATGAATCGCAAGAGGGAGTAGTAGCATAAAGGCAAAAACGAGACGGAGCATGCGTTGATATTGAAATAGAAGCATAATAGTATCTTATTGAGATTAATTATAAATAACGAAGTTAAGTAAAAAAAGAAGAGGAGGAAGCTCTTTTGTTTGCTATTCCTACGGAGCTGTGAAAATAATAGGGTGGAACAGCGGATGTCTTTTTTTTGAATCCCTTTTTAAGTAAATTTGTTGATAGAATTTCACTTTAATGGGGGATAGTATGACAGTACTAACTGTTTTAAGTAAAAGATAGAAACGAAGACTATGGGATTTTTAGATCGATTTAAAAAGAAACAGCAGCAACAGCCAACCAAAGATCAGTTGACTTTGGAGGAGATTTTAGAACAGGCATCGTCTGATCCTACCTATCGCATTGAATTCTACAACCGATTACTAACAGATGAATTGGTGATCTTGACGCAAAATCCAAATTTTCAAGCAGGAAGACATACTTTAGAACAAGAGGCAACGGTCAATATTGTTTCCTATGCAGATGGTAAAATTCCAGTATTCACTTCTATAGATCGAATTTTTGATAAAGGGGTGATTACGGAAGAAGTGGAATATATGCAGCTGACAGGTAAGAATTTATTTGATCTTGCACAAGGGGCGACGTTTGTACTCAATCCTTATTCAGACTACGGAAAAGAACTGATACCAGAAGAAATTGAACGACTGTTACAGGGGACTATTACGGCTACTGGAAAAACGATTACTGTAGAAAAGGAAACCCAGGTTCAGCTGGGACAACCAGCAAAGTATCCCACTGCAATTGTAAAGGCGTTAAGTGAATTTTTTGCAACACGCCCACTAGTGAAAGCAGCTTATTTGGGTTGGATATACGATCCAGAAAGCGGCGAATTACCTCATTATATTATGGGAATTGATGCGGATGGAGCGGTACAAGAACTGACACAAGAAGCGGGTTTTGTCGCACAACAATTTTTAAAAGAACACGAGTTTATTGACTTTGTTCAAATAGACGATAGTCCGTTAAGTAATTATTTTACAGAACAAACCACTCCTTTTTATCAACGAAAGGAATAGGTAAGTTTTCATGCGCTTTGTCCTGATCCCACGGATTTAAGGTGGAAATCCGCGCCATCGAATCAAGGTAAAAAAGCCTGTTTTTTATTGCCAATTCAATTCAATTGCTGAACTTTGAATAAACACCCTTAGGTATGATAGACAATCAAATTAATGCAGATGAATTTGTTTCTAAATTCATGGATATGAGTCGGAATCATTTGACCTATATTCAAACGCCAATTAAAATTTTTGCCCTTAAGGATATTGCGCCTTACCTTAAAATTCCAATTCCGCCTATTTTCTTTGGGTACAATTTATTGATTCACCTGACCAAAGGCTATTTTACCCAACGCATTGGATCAACTACATTTACCGTAGAAGCACCTGCTGTTTTGCTGTGTAACTATGGCTATATTTCGGCTATTGAGTCTGTGGATAAATCGGCAGAAGGCTATTGTGTGTTGATTAAAGAACACGCTATGACCTCTATGTTTCGCGAAACCCAGATCTTGAATATTTTTACCATCTCGCCTTTGCTCAATCTCGATGCGCAAAATAGTGCGGCACTCAGCAGTCTACTCGATTTATTGTATAGTGAGATTCACAGCGATAAACCCTATAAAGAGCTGTATGAGAGTTTGTTCAAAACCATTGCTTTGATGGTGATTAAGTTGTCGGATTCGACACGATCTATTGAGCGTAAGCAAGAGATTGCCATTGCATTCAAACAACTCGTTCATTTACACTTTAACAAGCATAAGACCGTCGATTTTTATGCCGATCAACTCAAGGTGTCCATCAATTACTTGAATCGCTGTGTTTCTGCGGTATATCAAAAATCATCCAAGCAACTCATCTTGGAAATCGCCATTATTCACAGCCAACTTTTACTGCTAGAAACCAACAAGAGCATTGCTACGATTGCTTATGAACTCGATTTTGTCGATCCCTCTTATTTTGCTCGACTTTTTAAAAAACACGTGGGTATTACGCCTTCAGAATACAGAAAAATATAACCTCAACGGTATTGTAAAGATGCACGATTTGTCCTAGTATTAATCTGAACTATCATATTTGTTTCGTAATCAGCTTCTTATATTTGTTCAAAGTAGGGTTTGATCGTTTTTGTTCTTTTGGATGAAGAAAAGATTTACTTAATTTTCTGTACTTAGGAAAAGAAACCGTCAAACTGCTGCGGATTTTTAATTGAAAAAAGGAGTATAGTTATGCAGGCAGTAATAGAACACATCGATTTTAGTACCTATATCGCAGAATTTAAGAAGCGATTAAAATATTTATTTCGCGAAAAATACAATTATAATGATATGGGATTAACCCGTGATTTTCCCCCTGAATTGATGGAGGAAATCATGGAGGAAAAACCATTAGCAGTTGCTATTCCGACTGAGCATGGCGGGCGAGGCGTACAAGTAAAAGAGTGTTTGCAAATACTTGCCGCTGCTTCGTATGAGTCGTTGCCCTTATCGTTGATGTTTGGAATTAACATTGCGCTCTTTTTGGAACCCCTTGCCAAATATGGACAACCAGCTGTGCAGCAACGCGTATTTCAACAGTTTATGGAAAACAAAGCCATGGGTGGTTTAATGATTACGGAAAAAGCGCATGGGAGTGATGCCTTGAATATGAAAACAGCCTTTCAGCACAAAGAGGGCCTGTTTCATATTAAGGGACAAAAACACTGGCAAGGCTTGAGTGGTGCTGCTGATTTTTGGTTGGTAACCGCAAGAGAGACTAAATCCAATGGCGAATTATCTCGCGATATTGACTTTTTTGTTTCTGAAAACAACAGAGCAGATCAACATATTCCGATGACGCATCGCTACAATAACCTCGGATTATATGCCATTCCCTATGGGATCAACGAAATTGATATTGCCGTTCCTTCGGAACAAAAATTAGTAACGGAAAGCACGGGAATTAAACTAATGCTCGATACGCTACACCGCAGTCGTTTGCAATTTCCAGGGATGGGATTGGGCTTTATTCAACGATTGTTAGACGAGTCTTTGGCGCATTGTCAGGAAAGACAAGTAGGAGGGGTTTCGCTGTTGAGTATTGATTCGGTGAAAAATCAAATTGCCAAGATTCAAGCAGCTTATACGCTGTGTTCGGGTATGTGTATTTTTAGCGTGGCAACTAGTGGCATTGAGCACGACTTAGCTTCGATGAGTATTGAGGCCAATGTACTCAAAGCGGTTGTGACAGATTTAATGCAAGAATCAGCTCAAATAAGCTTGCAATTAGCAGGGGCGAATGGATATCGCTTGGACCATATTGCAGGGCGATCATTAGTGGACTGTAGACCTTTCCAAATTTTTGAGGGATCCAATGAAATGCTGTATACGCAAATAGCTGAGGGAATTGTCAAATTGATGCGCAAGGCCAAGGAAACCAATTTATATCGCTTTTTACAAGGATATGAACGCACCAATGAAAGTGTGGATTTATTTCGTACCTACTTTGATTTTACGGTGGACAGCACAGTTAAACAACGCAATATGTTGCTGATAGGCAAGATGCTTTCTCGTGTGATTAGCTTTCAGTTTGTGTTGGAAATGGACGATTTTAACCCCCAACTCGTAGAAATTACCCGTCAACAGGTGGAAGCGGATTTAGCTGCTTTTTATGGACAGTTTAAAACCCAAAATGATGTAGATCCTATTTTGGATTATCAAGTCAATTCAGATTGGACGCGTTTCTTATAGGTGAGTGGAAAGTGGAAAGTGGAGATGGGAGATGGAGATGATTTTCTCATTTCTCATCTCCCATCTCCCATCTCTTCTGTAAACTGTCAACCGTTAACTGTAAACTGTAAACTGTAAATAATGCTTGGATACTACCTCTATTGTGAGTCCATAGTGTCTCTATTAAAACAATGCTTTTTAATAGAGACACTATGGACTCATCATGGACACATGACGGATCAAACCCAAACAATCAATAATAAAAAGTAAGTCAACTGTCAACTAAAATGTATAAATTGCCCCTGTGATTCCCTAGTCGTACTCATTCCAACTTCGGTTGGTGTAGGGCAACGGCTACGGATATAAAAACAGCTATGAGAACAATAACATTTATCGATAGTGCTTATCCAAAAGCACATCAATTGGAGGCATTTATCTGGTCTGGTCGTTTGGATGAGGCTGGAACATTGTGGTTTGACTTGCATTTAAAATCCCAATATTACTATCGCAGTGAAGGGGAGGAGTATATAGAAGAGGAAGAAGAGGAGGAGGGTGAAGATACGGTCTATGACAGTTGGAATTCTTGGCAATCCAAAATTGTGTGGGACAATTACCACCAGTGTACGCTATCGTCTTCGTATTGGTCCGATGAAGAGGGGATTTGCATTGGAGATGAGGAACATCCTTTTGATTTTAGGGAATTACAAGATCGCGTTTTTACCCTTGATACCCTGCCTTTGCCAGCAGATTGGACAGAAGAGGATGCAGCGTTTGGTATTTATTTGTTGGGCCACGATTGGTGTGCCAATCACAACCTTCAATTCACCGCCTTAGCCAACGGACTATACGACATCCAATGGAAAGGGAAAATAGCGCTAGCTTATGGCGGATTTTATGAGTATTTACACGATTTCGAGGCTCGTATTACCGATGCAACCTTTGATGGGTTTTACTTTCCTACTGCTTGGAGCTTAGAAGAGGCTACTGATCGTTTTAAAAAAGTACTCCGTTCATTTGAGCAGTATACCTTTGTTGATCTAAACCCCAAAAGCCACAAACGGGAGTATAAATTGGCACTGCTGACTGAGGTAAATCGCATTTAATAATGGGTAATTAACTCCAACTTTGCCTATCAAATAAGCCCCTAAAATAAAAGGTGTTAGAACAACTGAAGCCTAGTGGAACTCTAGTGGATTGGAGTAAGGAAGTAGAAAATAGGACGTATGAATGGAGCTGTTTACTGCCTTTTAACGCTAACTGTCCCTGTGGGCTGTTATTTGTAAAAGGGATACTAAGTCAGGGATTTTATCCGTATCTTTAAACACCAGTAAACGAAAACACCATGAAAATTGGAGCCGATGCTTTAGGCGTAAGTAAAAAAGACGCAGCTAAGATTATAAGCCTTGTGATTGTAGCCTATATCCTTTTGGGCGTGCTAATGGATTGGGTATTTGACCAAAACCTTGAGGCGTGGTACTACTATCTCGTGAAAGGCGTGCTTTTTGGTGTGTTTTTCTCCTTGGTGTTTTACTTCTTCATCAAGAAGATGACGAAGGGAATCCTGCTTAAATTAGATTTACCCCTAGAAGAGGACGAAGTCCTCGAAGCTTATGGTGTGGCCAATTTATTTTTAAACCGACAGGCTATTGGTGGAAAGCTAGGTATCACCCAAGACTATTTACTGTTCCATTCCCATAAATTTAATTTTACGAAAAAAACGGTACGCATCGCTTTTGCCGATATACAAAGTATCAAGCCGTGTAGAACCATGGGGTTGATCGACAATGGTTTAAAAGTGAATTTAGCGGATCAGGCATGCCGTTTTGTGGTTAATGATCGAGCGAAATGGATGGAGTTGTTGCAGGCGAAACTCAAGTAAGAGGTCATCTTTTCCTGTGCACAACCCCTTATCATTTCCCTAATTTTCCCTCTTATTTTTACCAATATAGCAGAAAACACACCCTATTTTTCTCAAATTATACACGTGTTTTCCGCGGCGACTTCGTAGCTTTACCTTAAATAAAATTTGATATTATGCCTTGGAATCCTACTGTCTACAACCAGTTTAAATCGGTTCGTTTTTTGCCTTTTTTTGATTTGAGTGCGCTGATTCAACCCACCACACCCATGAAATCTGTTGATTTAGGTTGTGGTACGGGAGAGCAAACCGCCTTACTCGTTGAAAAGTTTGAACAAGCTACTTTTGTGGGAATTGATGCCTCTCAAGAGATGTTGGAAAAAGCCTACCCTTTGGCGTCTGATCGGTTGACTTTTAAACAACAGACCATCGAACAATTCGCCACTTCAACAGAAACCTGGGATCTGATCTTTAGCAATGCTGCCCTACAGTGGTCGGATGATCATCAGACCTTGTTTCCCCAGTTGATTGAAAAACTAAATTCAGGAGGACAATTTGCTGTTCAAATGCCCTCCCAAGCAGAGAATATACTCAACCAATTACTCGATCGTTTAGCGGAGCAAGAACCGTTTAAAACACAGCTAGGAGGATGGAACAGAAAAACAGCGGTACTCCCTTTGGATGCCTATGCGCAACTGATGTTTGAAGGAGGATTGGTCGATTTGAATATCGCTCAACGCGTGTATCCTATTATTGCGGATACTCACCAAGCACTGTATGACTTTATTTCAGGTTCTGCCTTGATTCCCTATATGGAACGACTCAAGGAAGAGGAACAACCGCAGTTTGTAAAAGCCTTTCAAGCAGAAATAGCCCGTGCTTTTCCGACCTTGCCCGCATTGTACGCATTTAAGAGAATACTGCTGTATGGTAGAAAGGAAAAGCGATAAAGGAGTTTTACAAAAAATAGTAGAGTCTATTGTTGATCGTCTTTTACAACTAAAATAGGTTGCAAGGTGGTTCGTCAATAGACGATAGAAATAGAAAAAAGCAGTAGGAGAGCCCCTACTGCTTTTTTTTATGCTCAAGCTTGATTTCATCCTGAAGTAAGTTACTCTTTTTGCAACAGGTTAACTTTCCGTGTATCCTACATAAGCAGTATAAAAAGAAATTCGGTTTTGTGAAAAACGCTATATTTGGAGTAGTGAGTAGGTTAGTGGTGGAGGAGTATCCGTATTAACAGGAGGTAATTTCTGGGAAGGAGCGGTAACTGCCTTTTATGTGAGTATGTTAAATCATTCAGCGCATAAAGTAGAAACAATGGAGCAGAATGGCGAAGGAGATTTTACAGGTAAGGGGGCTGTATCAAAGTATGAACCAAAAAATAGTGATGGTCTTACTTTAGATCAATATAATAAATTACCTCTCTTTGGGAGAATATTTAGTGATAGACCAGGCGTAATAGGTGGAGCAGTCGAATTTGGTCCTGGTAAAGGGGCTAAATATCTTGCTAAAATGCTAGCTAGGGAAGGGACAAGTTTAGTTGAAGTTAAAAAATATGGTGATTTTTGGAAATACACAACTAAAACTATGGCTAGAAATGGCAATGGAAGTTATACTTTAACTACAAAATATTTGAATGCACAAGGGAAAACGATTCGATGGTTTCACGATACTTATACTAAGACTGGAACTTTTTTACATAGAGGATATACTGAAGGCAGTACTAAAGTTCATTTATGGTGGAATGGTGTTAAGCAGTATGGTAATGATTTCTTTCAAACATTTAGATAATTATGAAGCGTTTTAAATTTAATAACATAAAAGAAGTTTTATTTTCAATAAAAAATAAAAATTTTGATAGGAACTTCGCTTCACTCATCGGTTTGTCTTATTCAATTGATGAAGGTGAAATTGGAGGGTATTCATTTGAATTTGATGAAGATAAATTAAATAAATACTCTTTTTTATTTAATTTTTTTGATGTTGATCAAATAGGTCTTTCTGATGAAGAGTTTAAAAAAATTGTTGAAACAATTCTTTTATTCACTTCAGAGGATATAAAGCCGACTGAGATTAAAAAAATATTATATGAAAAACAATTGAAAGAGCTAGAGTGTAAGTTTAATAAAAAAATTATATCTAAAGAAGTATATAATAGCCAAGTTAATAAGTATATAGATTAAACACAAGACCCAGTCAACGGCTGGGTTTTTCATTTATGACTTAATCGAAGTTTAGATTTTAGAAGTTGAGTATAATGCTTTAAAAAGTCCTGTATCTATTCATGAAGAGAATAAAGAAGATTTGTACTTTGAATACAATGGAGCTGGTGATAGAACCGTAATGTATTATGGTAATGTTGCTACAACAAAAGAGCAAAGTTTGTATAGAAGGTATTATTCTTCAGATGGTAGTATAGAAATAACCTACAATACAAAAAATCAGAATATAGAGTATGTGTATTATGTAGATGGGGATGCGTATAATGCCACGGTAATAGCAAAAGGAGACAAAGCTAACGCTCCACAATACTATTATTTTCACCGAGATTATTTGTCTAGTATTGTCGCTATTACAAATCAAGTAGGAACCATTGTTGAAAAAAGACATTTTGATGCTTGGGGAACTGCTGTAAAAATAATGGATGGACAAGGACAAGTCCTGAATCAATTAACATTTACAGATCGAGGTTATACAGGACACGAACACCTTCAAGGAATCAATATCATTCAAATGAATGGTCGTTTGTATGACCCACAGTTGAGAAGATTTATGGCTCCTGATAATTATATACAGGACCCTTCAAATACACAAAACTTTAACCGCTATGGGTATGTATGGAACAATCCACTAAAATATACGGATCCCAGTGGTGAAGAAATTTCGTTTGTTGCGGCAGTAATTATTGGTACAGTTGTCGCTATGACAACTTATACGATGACCGCTCTTTTAGCAGATGTGCCTTTCTCCGCCGAAGGTTTTACAAAAAGCGCTATATTTGGAGCAGTCAGTGGAGCCGTTAGTTTTGGTGTTGGACAATTATTTCAGGTTGCTCAAGGGGCAAGTACAATAGTTACCATACAACAAGCCGTAGGACAAGCAATAGCCCATGGAATAAGTCAAGGAGCGATATCGGCTATTCAAGGTGGTAAATTCGGGTCTTCCTTTGCATCAGCGGCAGTAAGTAGTATGCTGTCTTTTGGGTTTATGGAATACGGCGGTAGTTTAGGAGATAATTCTGTAGCTATGGTTTCTTTTTCTACCGTTAGTGGCGGTGGAGTATCCGTATTAACAGGAGGTAATTTTTGGGAAGGAGCGGTAACTGCTTTTTATGTGAGTTTGTTGAATCATACGGCACATAAAATGACAGCGGATGGTGGAGATCAAGAAGATCCGTTAAAAAAGCATTCTTCAAATGTAAAACATTCTTTAGAGGAGTGGGCTGAGAGATATAAAGATATGTCTTGGAAAGAGATAGCTACTGAAGCAGGATGGAAACAAGGTCAACCATTAGGACCAAAAGCAGAATGGAGGTACGTCCAAGCTCCGGATGGAAAGGTAATGGACATGAGACATGTAGTAATAGTAGGGTATGGTTATGGTGAAAGTGTTGGTAATTTAATCGAGCATATTCAGAATATTCATTCTTCAACACGAGCTAGTGCTTTTGATCCACAAGATTATTATTCAAATCGAGTAGGAGCTTATTATTACCAAATGCGTCATTCTGGTAATTGGTCTTCATCTAGTTTTGCTTATGATTTTAAAAGGTTTATAGATGTATATTATAAAGTGCTATTTAGCACTGGTAAAAAATAGAGAATGAAACAAAGAATATATATTTTTATTATTGTATTTGGACTTTTTTTTAATTGTAGTAAAGTAGTTCAAAATTACAATGATTTAGTGAAAGTTAAGATAGGAATGCACTATAGAGAGGTAAATAGTATTATGAATAATAAACCACTAAAAGTTGAAAATGCTTTTTGGAATGATTCTTTATTTATTCAAAATTACGAATCTCCTAGTTCGGCATCTGATGATTATAAAATAGTATTTACTAAAAAAGATAGTATTGTAGTTGAAATCAATTACGGAGATTAGAATTAAAATGGTCAATTAATTAACAAATAATAGTTGTACAAGAATAGTACATTACATTGTTATAAGAATTCCATATAATATTTTATTCTTGTAAAGAATTTAATTTATCAAGGTATATACAGGGAAGTTTAAAAAAATAATTTAAAAAGTAATAAATTTAGAAAAGCAGTAGATCTATTTCCTACTGCTTTTTTTGTTTAAACACACACATTTAATAAACTTAATGCATTAATTCGTTCAACTTTTGTAACAGGCTACCCTTCAGTATTTACTAGATAAGAAGTATTTGAAAAGAAATTCGTTTTTGCGAAAACCGCTATATTTGGAGTAATAAGTAGGTTTGTGGCGGTGGAGTATCCGTATTAACAGGAGGTAATTTCTGGGAAGGAGCGGTAACTGCTTTTTATGTGAGTTTGTTGAATCATACGGCACATAAAATGACAGCGGATGGTGGAGATACAGATCCTCCAAAAGGCAGAAATAGCGAAGGAAAACTTTATGGTGGTGATGGTAGTGGTGATGGTTTGGATATGTTGTATAGAGTAGTTGATAATATCAATGACTGGTTACCTACTAAAGCAGCATTAGATATTGTTTATGGATTATTTACTGGGGCTGATTTAAATGGTAATCCAATGATGGCTACTGATTATGGATGGGCTGCGGTAGGAATAATACCAATGGGTAAAGCTTCTATAGCAACAAAGAGCGTAACGGGTTGGGTGAAAAGATCAGTTTATCAGTCATTTGACAAAACTGTTCAAAAAGATATAGCTAGAGCTGTTGCAAAAGGTATCGTTGCTCCCAAAGGAAACTCAGGAATTATAAAATTAACAGCTTCTGAAGCTCAATCTACAGGCTATACCTATAAATTAAAAATGATGGGAGAAAAGTCTAAAGACCTTAGAATTTATGGTAATGCGAATGCGAATGGACATATATATTTTGAGACACCAATGACTCATAAAAAGAACAGATAAATAGTATGAATGAAGAAAATATGAGAGCCTTATATAGTAAGGCAATAAATTTTATAAATATTTGGATTAAACAGCCTGAAAACATTAAAAAAATAGGAGATGAAATAGAACCAAAATATTTGAAAGATATTAATGATTTACGTTTTAAGAATACTAAAATAACTTTGATTTGGTTAAATAGAGACTATGAAAACTATAAAGTATGTATAACAATTTATTTTTTTGGAGATTCAGGTATTCTTTTAGGAGAATTTCTATATTTCGAGGATATGAAAGGAAACTACATTGAAGATAGAATATATTTTTTTGAAATTTTTGATTAATGCGAAAATAAATTTTAATTAATATGATGAGTGAAAAACTATTTAATATGCCAAGTGCAGAAGAAATGGATAGACTTTATGATGAAGCAAGAGAAGGGTTTAGATATTTAATCAATGTTCCTGATAATAAATCTATAGAAAATGAGCTTCAAGAAGATTTAGGGATATATTTTACAGATATTACAATGCAAAATAAAGAGATCCAGATTTTTTGGTTTCATGAGAATACAACCGATTACACAATAGAAGTATTTCTTACACTACTAGGAAAAGAAGATAGAGAAATTGGAGAATATGTTTATGTAATAGATCATGAAGGGAATGGTGTTGATGATCGGTTTTTTTATACAAAATAGCACTGGGGAAATTTAGTTAACAGTTTCGTTGACACATTGAAGAATCAAAAAGCAGTAGGGCTTCCCCTACTGCTTTTTTTATGCTCAAGCCTGATTTCATTCTGAAGTAAGTTACTCTTTTTGTAACAGGTTAACTTTCCGTGTATCCTACATAAGCAGTATAAAAAGAAATTCGGTTTTGTATGATACTTCATTAGTTAATTTATTTTGGGTATGTTGATTTGTTTTGTTAAATTAGATGGGTATAAATAGTATATTTATGAATAAAAGTACGATATATTTGTTAATTGTTTTTTTGCTAGGCATATTTTGTTATGCGCAAGAACAGCCACTAAATAATGAAGCATTTGTTGGGATTAATACGCGTTCCCCTCAAACTACACTAGATGTCAATGGGAAAGTAACCATTAGAGAAACGAATAATCTGGAAAATGAAGGTCATATTAAACCGTTGTATATCGATAAGGAAAGCGGTTTGGTCGGAACTATTGCGCCAGCAATTCCAACGGCTGCTATTTCGGTATTAACGGCTCATAATGATAATATCATGCCTAGTGATGAAACTAGCGCAGGACTGTTTAACCAAGGAAATACTGATTTAACGGTACCTTTATCTACAGCCGATCTCTCACCGAATAATTTGGGAATAACGGTTGATAATAATAGTATTGTGATTCTAGAGGATGGAACATATCAAATTAATGCCTATTTGAATATCATCATGTCTACCCCTAGTACCAATAAAAAAATTACAGTTGAATTTCCCGAGGTATACACAACTACAGGTAAACCAAAAGTTTCCACACAAACTATTGAAATCCCAGCTTATCATAGGCTTGTGTTTTTGTATGCAAAATTAAAGAAAGGCAATAGTGTAATTGCAGGGACTAGACCTATATTAACGAATGTATTGTCCAATCAGTCTAATATTGTTTCTCTTCCAACGGTAACCCTTAAATTGCAACAAGGCGATAAGCTTTCTTTGGCTTTTAGTCGAACCATGTCGAGCTCTAATGGTGTATCAAGCCCAGCGGGTGATGATGTGACCAAAATAGGGTTAGGCGCTAATTATGGGGCGAGTCCGTATAGTTTAACCATTACAAAACTGTAAAATACAAGTATTTTTTGTCCTTCCATTCCCAAGGTAGGAAACAGTAGCATGACAGCTCGTTTCTGTGTTTGCTGCACGACAAAAACTCTTTTTCGAATCAGATAAGGCTACGTCAAAAAACGGTGGATAGGGTTATTTATTGGGTTAAGGGAAACTCGACAGGTGAAAGCAACCAAGAAATGCCATCTTCATTTTGCTTCACATGCCAAATTACATGACCATAAGCCGCTTCACCAAGTGAAAAGCCTTCCCAAACAAAGGGAGGTACCCAAATGAGTTGGATCTCTCCATCACCACGCCAACCTGCTTCTTTGAATAAAGTTGCAGCTACAGCGAGGTATTCGTCCGCATTAGATAAGAATTCCGAAGGATTAAAGGTGAAGTGCAAGTTGTCTATATATTCATGAATGAACAGATGAAAGTGCTTTAATTCTTCAGGTTTGTATTGAATTATATCTTCTTTTGGGATGGAGTAGGCCATGGTTCAATGTTTGTATTGATAAAAATGAGGCAATCTTTTTTTAGGTGTAAAACCGAACGGCTAGACGTTTACGGGTGTTACAACTTCGTTATAGCTAATGAATGAGGATCTTCAACAGGGTGATGTCGATCGATACACTTTAAGTGCTAAAGGTAAGTATTCTTTTTTTGATGTAAAAGAGAGTGGATAGGGGTGGAAACGAAGAAGAGAAGGCTTAACCTATTTTTGCAACTAACTGAAGTTTGTGCTAAATATAGGAGATCTTATCTAACCATAGCGTCCTAGATACGCGCGTTTTTCAGCATGCATGACAGGATGCTATTGTTCAATTACATCGGTTTTGATCTTTATTGGTCAATAAACTTATTGCTTTTGCTGATGTTGCAATCACTACAAAGGGTTTGTAAGTTCTTGAGCTCTGTCAAACCACCCAGTGAAAAGGGAAGTTTATGGTCAATGTGTAATTTTGCACCGTCTAGGGCACCATGTCCACAAGCAACACATTTAAAATTGTCTTTTTTTAGTACTTTGTATCGCAGTCCAAGTGGAATCGTTCGCTTGCTTTTATTTTGAACTACTTTCAAAGGCAAATGCTCAATTTCCTCGTCTTTTCCCGTGAATATATAGTCTAACTTATTGTAAGTGGGCAAAATTTCAAGCTGATACCCTTTATTGCCTTGGAAATGCCCTTTTAATAGGGACACAACAATAAAGTCATTTAAAAATTTTTCAGGTGAAGTATTGACTAGTTGCTTGGTAGTGGGGTCAAAAATGCCGAGTATTAAATCGTTATTGTCTGTTATGTCATAGTTGAGCTTGCGTAAAATATCGCAAAAAACAAGTTGTTTTTGTCTGCGGTGTGCTTGAGCAAGTTGAGCACTGCCTTTATACTGCTCAATAAATTTTATCTTTTGGGTTAAGTAAATGACATTTTTACTTTCCTTTTCTGTCGTTAGGTTTAGAGAAAAGATTAGGCCTTGTTTCCCATTGATCTTGGTGAAGCAAAATAGCCGATAAAATTGGCTGGTGTTTTTATACAGTTGAAGGGAAACTTGCAGTTCACCATCTAAAATAGGAAAAGTATAGTCGTGATAATTTTGCAATAGATTAATGTCGTTTTGGTTGTATCGTATGTGATCCGTCACACCTTTTGTACCTGCAAGTATAAAATTTCCAATTTGTATTTGGTTTGGCAGTTTTGTATCCCGCATCAATTGTGCGAAAATACGAGCGTCGGTATGTTTGCTCATGTTTTGTTTTTTATCTCACTTAGTTTATATTTTGTTTTGGTGTTCGATAAACCTACACTTCGTTTCGGTTTGTGATAGTTATTCTTTTAGAGGATTTACCTATCTCTCATAACTCTCCTAAACGGTTGTCTGACATAGAAAGGACTGGTAAACCTTGAATCGAATTATATTATTTTTTTGTATGTGGTTGTTTTTTTATCCCCCTCTTTTACAATTTGCTTGTTTACAACTGCTTGTTTTAAATCGCGACTCGCCGTTGCAGAAGAGATATCCTTAAAATAGTTTAGATAATCTTTTCTGCTAAATGTATTGTTGTTATTTTCTAGAAACAGCATAATTCTATCGTTCGGGGTTAGTTTCTGAACTGAATGTTCTACTAGTTCAGCTAAAGAATGATCTATAATTTTCAACATATACTCGATAAATTTAGTCGATTTGCCTTCGTTGTCTGATTGTGCTAAGGCGAGGTAATAGTCGTCTTGATTTTTGGAAATTAAGGTTTCAAAAGGTAGAAATTCAAATATAGGGTAATCTTGCATTAAAATTAGTGTTTGCCATAATCGACCCATTCTTCCATTTCCATCTAAAAAAGGATGAATAAATTCCATTTCATAATGGAATACACAACTTTTAATAAGGGTTGATTCCGATTTGTCTTTTAAATACTCAAAAAGATCTTTCATTAGAAATGGAACATTGTCAAATGGAGGAGCAATATGCTCTACTTTAGAACCTTTAACAATTCCGACTCCTTGCTTTCTATACTTTCCAGGTTTATCGATTAATTTTTTTAAAAGTAAGTGGTGTGCATGTAAAAAATCTTTTTCTTTTTTTGGATTTAATTGGCTTATATTCTTGTAAACGTCTAAAGCATTAAGTACTTCCAGAATATCTTTTTCTGAACCAACTACTCTTTTATTTTCAATAATAGCCGTTATTTGCTCTTCAGTTAACGTATTTCCTTCAATTTTAAGGGAAGAATGAATCGTTTTAATTTGATTTTGTTTCCTTAATGTAGGATTAGTCTTGATTAAGTAGGTTGCATTAACCGTTCCAATCTTTTCTGAGATCGAAGCGATATACTTTACTATTTCCGATGTTATGTCGTAAGGAGGCTTCATTGATACTATCATTTGATACTATCAACAAAGTTAAAATTTTAATCTTGAATTCTGATGTAAGGAATTAAAATAACCTCAAATAAAAAAGCGCTGTAGGAGAACTACAGCGCTTCTTGATTTATAACTGATTGAAAATCAATCTGTGTTAGGATTAGTTTTTAATTAGTTTAGCTGTGGCAACACGTTGGCCATCTGCTTCTAAAATGATTAAATAGGCTCTTTTCTTTTGCTATGGTAATGCATTGTTGAGGTAGTGTAGTTGTTTGATTGATATAACCATTAGCGTGGTTATTTATAGCCAAACGGTTTACGTTCCAGGTTCGGATAGCTGGATATTCGTAGTTGCACCTGAGGCATGGTAGGACGTCGTATTTGTTCCTATACCAAATTTCCATTCCTCCCAGTTGCCTCGTCTTGGAGTTCGGATTATCACCTCTTCCTGCATCAAACATGTCCCACAAGAACAAGGGGTAATTCGAAAAGAAGGCAAGGAAATCCGTCTTTTTTAACTAATTTTACAAAAAAAGAAAAGAAGCAGCTGCTCGATGCCTTACTCGAGCGCGCACTGGTTGATTAAATCCCTGCATGACATATCGTAGGCACACGATTAGGATGTGTATTAAAACGTATGAGCAACAGGAATATTCAACCAAAACAAGGGCATAGCACATGAAAAAACACACTTATACCTATACGCCAGCTTGCAAAGCACTGGTTGTTTTTAGTAAACCAACACTAGATTTATATCAAGAACCCTATTTGAATGAAATAGAGGATTTGTCTATTGACAATGCTGCTGCCTTTCAGGTGGATCTAACGAAGTTTCCTCAGGTAAAAAGATTGACTATCGCCACGAAAGAGCCTTATACCCTAGATGATCTCGCGCATCTACAGCAGTTGGAAGAACTAAATACCAATTGTTTTTTACCTGAAAGTGTAGCGAAACTCAGCCAATTAAAGACGCTAAAACTAAGTGATCAAGCCCTGTTACACCTGCCAGAGGCATGGAAGGATTCAGCTGTTACTTCGTTGTCACTCTATTATGCTCCAAAAGGAGAGCCGCCTATTCCCATGCCTGATTTTGTCTATCAAATGACACAGTTAGAAGCATTGGAATTGACGCTGTGTAATTTTTCTGAATTAAGTGAAGAAATCAATAGGCTTACGCAATTAAAGGTGCTAAAGATTAAGTGCTCCATGACGCATTTAAACGATTTTCCTTCCTTGTCAGGCTTATTGAACCTGCGTCATCTCGTGGTAGATGGAGAAACGGTACAAGGACAATTAAGACCTAAATTCGCCCTCTTTTCAAAGGTTTTAGAACAAGTGTGCCAGCTGAGTGAATTGGAAACATTGGATATCAGCAGTTGGTATCCGAAGAATCAAAAAGAGCGAATTGCCTTCGAGGGAAAGAAAAATTCCCTACCTGATGTTTTTGCTCGCTTTCACAAGCTAAAGAAACTGACAATCGCGTGGATGAAGTTGGATTATTTACCACCCACTATTTCTCAACTGTCTGCCTTAGAAGAATTGAATATAGTCGCTAATTATCTAGCCGAAGAAGAGCTAGATCATGTACAACAACAACTACCTCAATTGAATATCGTTGGAAGAGGACACAACAAGAGCCGTTTTTAATCGAAACGCAAAGACAAAGAACTGAAAAAACAAAAAGATGAAAAGAGTAGTAAGCATCGTATTACTTGTGATGGTATGCCTGAGTTGTGGTATAAAAGAAGGGCGTATAGACAACCTTGAAGTTCGCAATGGAGTAACCTATGAAAAGAATGAAACCAAAGCATTTACGGGAGTCGCTAGGAGTTATCATGCGAATGGACAAGTTGATGTTGAGGAACAATATAGCTACGGCAAGTTGGAGGGTATTGCTAAACGCTACTATGCGGATGGGCAGCTAAAGATAGACGTCCATTTTGTACAAGGTGAACGAGAGGGAATCATGAAAGAATATGATCCACAGGGACACCTACTTATGGAAACCACGTATAAGAAAGGAAAGGTAGACGGGAGTAAAAAGGAGTACTATACTACTGGACAAGTAGCCATTGACGCAAGCTTTAAAGCGGGAAAGCTACAGGGCATAAGTAAAAAGTATACCGAAACGGGACAACTGATTCTGGAAACAAATTTTAAGGATGGGCTAGAAGATGGCGTAACGAGAGGATACCATGAAAACGGACAACTAGCTGTTGAAACACAGTATACCAACGGGAAATTAGATGGAGTAAGCAAAGAGTACCACAAGAATGGGCAACTAGCAGGAGAAGCGAGCTATAAGGATGGGGAATTAGATGGGGTAGTTAGGGGATATGATGGGGATGGACAATTGATCGGAGAGGCGTGGTATATCGACGGGGAACTCAAGGAGAGCTGTAAAAAGGAGTAGTCAGGTCACTGTATGATAGCGGAAATAGCCATCCGAAGACTGTTGCTGGGATCACTCTTATTTCAACATGAATTTATTGTCCTTTTTTCTATAAAAACAAGAGCGGTGGAGTAAGGTAGAGGATAAGGTTATAACGCAATATCAACTTTGATAATTTCAATCGTATCATCACTGAGAACAGGCGTACTTTTATGCGCATCCATATTACACAAGATAATGCGTGTAGTAGCTTTAAGGTCACTTTTTTGTAATTTTTTTATACTCTTGTTTTTCTTTGCATTAAAAAGAGAAGGCGCCACATTGAACGCTTCGCCAATCAAGATGGTATTTTCACCATGAGAAATAATATCATGCGCATTCTTATTTTCATTGCCAAATTCTACCTCAAATTCAGTGAATTGAGTTAAATGCACATAATTCCCATCCAATATACTTTTTACGCCATAGAGAATAACTAAATCGGACATAATTCGATTGGACGCTTCAAAAAAAGAAACCTTAGACCAAGGTCCGGCTCCAATTTTATCTCTTTTTATTTTGGTCATTAGTTCTAAAAGATTGTCTGCTTCTATTGTTAGCGGAATCTCATCTAGTAAGTTTTTGTAAGCGGTAATGGCAGCATCGATATTTGCTTTGGTTAACTTTCGAGGGAGTTTCTTCATCGTTTTATGTAGTTTATTTTGTCTTGGACCTAGGGGAACATAGTACTTTGTTTTGGGTGACATAATTTAAACGAGAATGTGCATGTATACATCCGCATCAAATCTAGTGTTCGCTCAATCCGAAATAACGGGGCGACTTTTACCAAAGGTAGTATTTTTTGGCAGAATAGGAGGGATTAGGTCCTGCAGGTAATGGTAAAATAATATCCTTTATGCAGGTTTTTTTTTGTTTTACAGCCGTTTTTTAGCCTTTTTGTGTCCGAAAAGTAACGGATATAGATCCTTTTTGTTACTTCGTATCTGTGTAAAAATCAATCCATTGCGATCTATATTTGCAAATGTCCCCTATTTGTCCACCCCCTAAATTAGCGTTGTTTTAACAAAATGGAATACCTTGTCCTCATTTGTGTTCTTTGTTGACTACATATAAAACGAAGAATGCGATTTTTAATCCCCTTTACTAGAACATAGCATGAAGCAAAAACGACGTTTACTAGGGCTTTTTTATGTGGATTTTCACGTCCAATTATGGCCCAGATTCAGACTAGATCAGAGTCAGATTATAGCTTTTTTTACTTAGTAACGGCTCAAAGGATTGGCCTAGCTAAGTTAGAGATTTACAGCATGAACTAAACGAACGATGATGAACAAAAAACTACTTTTAATAGGCTTTCTATTGGGTATGCTTTTTTCGGCCCAGCTAACCCAAGGGCAAAGTTATACTCCTTTAGCGATTACCTCTGGTTTTAATGAAGATGTTATTGCAGAGGAGGGGCCTGCATCGACTTATACTACTGCAGCGGTTGATGCAACAAATTCTGGTGCGAATAATGCGTTTATGAGTAAGAATTACCCCGATGCTACGGTAGGACTACCAGAAAATGGATTAATTCATTCTATTGCTACAGCTACGCCTGGATTGTCTTTTCAACTAGCGGATTACGATAAAAAGAACAGCTTAAAGATTAATGCGGATAATGGAACAGGTACTTTAACTGTTCAAACTACACAGAAGCTTAGTATACTTTATATTTTAGCCACTTCGGGTAGTTCCGTTTCAACGTTTACGGGAACAATTACTTTTACAGATGGAACGCAACAAGTTTTTGGTGAGCAATCTGTTCCCGATTGGTATGATCAAGGGAGACCGGCAATTGCCATTATAGGAATTGGAAGAGTTCCTCGTTCTGGAAGCGAAAATCCAGATAATAATACAACGAATCCTAAGCTATTTCAAGTTGCCATTGATATTGACCTGGTGAATCAAGATAAGATCATTCAACAAGTGGCTGTTATTAAAACAAGTTCAACAAGTGGATTTTTAAATATTTTTGCTTTATCCGGTGAAATTACGCCCACATGTAGAAAACCAGTAGATTTAGGCATTCAGAATTTGACGGCAACAAGTGTGGAGTTGACCTGGAACAGTCCAGGTCATGCGTTTGATATCAAATGGGGAGACCGAAATTTTGCCATTGCAACAGCTGGAACTTTAGTACCCGGTTTTGCTAATGGAGGTACACTTACGGGCCTAACCGCTGATAGGGATTACGACTATTATGTACGTCAGGATTGTGGTGTTGTAGATGGAGTAAGTACCTGGGAAGGACCTTTTCAATTTAGAACAGGATATTGCATACCGACAGGAGCTACAAATAATCCAGATGAGATTCTAAATTTTACACTGTCCAATCTAAATAACAATTCTGTTACTTCTGAAGGAACAGCTGGCTATAAGAATTATGCTGGAACAGTTGAGCCTGCCGTACTAGAAATAGGGGAAGCCTACGTAGCTTCTTTGACTAGTGGAAGAGGAACTGGACTTCACGGAGCTGCGATTTGGATCGACTATAATAATAATCTTGTTTTTGATGCTAATGAGCAAGTGAGTGTAATTGGCAATACGATATCACCGAGTACCACGGTTTATTTTCCAAGTTTTACTGTTCCTGCAACTGTACAACCGGGTCTATACCGACTAAGAGTACAATACCATCACAATAAACCTGGGGCTGATTTAGATCCTTGTAGACTGTCCCGTATTTATGGAGAAACGGAGGATTATAGGGTTGAAATTATACCTGCACCTACCTGTTTTCGACCACTAGATAGCCGCGTACAACGAGTTAGTAAAAATTCGGCCCATGTGGTTTGGGATGCTCCGATACAAGGAGATCCACCTGCTTTGGGATACAAAATTGAAGTTAGAACAAGTGGGCGTCCAGGTGATGCTACAGGGTTAGTTCGTACGCTAACTACAACTAATTTATCAGAAACGATAACGGGATTAGCGATTGAAACAGATTATCTTGTTTACATTCAATCCCTTTGTAGTACAACAGATGAAAGTGCTTGGAGCAAGGTAGCCTTTACGACCTTATGTGATTATCCTGACTATGAATTAACAACAGATCCTACAGATTTATCGTTCTGTGGTTCTCGTGCGGTTACTTTAGAAGTGGACACGCAAGGAATCGTCAATTGGTACGATTCCGAAACAGCCACAACGCCAATACACACTGGAAATACCTATACCACTACAGTATCAGCTACTTCTTCCTTTTGGTATCAAGTTGTTACCCCTGACACGGCTACAATTCCAACTGGTCCTTTAGATGCTGAAGAAGTAGGTCCGTCAAGAAATAATTGGATTAAGGAGTGGGGGGTGTATTTTACGATTTTAGAACCAACCCTATTAAAGAGTATTGATATTTATCCTACTACGGCTGGACAATATGGTGAAATGAAATTTGTACAAAGAGGAGGAACAGGGGCCACCATAGGGGAGATCAATTATACCACAGTGGGTGATTTAACGGCAGAAAAACAAGTCGTTCCTATTAATATTCGTTTCGAACCAGGAGACTACACCATAGAGACCAATTTACCAGTCGATGGTATTCTTAGAAATGCAGCTTATGCGTCCTATCCTTATTCCTCAGCAGTAGCTTCTATTACAGGCAATGAATACCAGCTTTCTTATTATATGGGCTATTACAATTGGATTTTTGAAACGGGATGTAAAGCGATACGAGAAGAAGTTGTCGTTACTGTCATGCCGTCTCATAGTATTGCGAATGCAACAGTAGCGGTTACGGCAACAGAAGGAGCGACCTTACAGATTACTTCAGCCGCTTCGTCCTTTACGATAGAATATGGATTAAGGGGGTTTGAACAAGGAACAGGAACCGTTGTTGAAGGAGTAGGACATTCCTACGGATTCAGCAGTTTACGCGGGTATACCGCCTATGATGTGTATATACAAGCTCAACCTTGTGGTCCTTTATATGGTCCTCTGACTTTTACTACCCAAGCACCAACGGATACCCAAGTGATTACAGTCTCAGACCTTAGTAAAAACTATGGGGATTTGCCTTTTACTACTGGTTCATCGGATAGTGGATTGCCGTTGAGTTATCAGGTTGAAAACGAAGCAGTAGCTGTTTTTGAGCAAGGACAATTGGTCATTAAAGGAGCGGGTACAACGCGTATTACAGCGAGTCAAGGAGGAGATGCACAATATGTACCTGCTGCAGATGTCGTTTTTACCTTAACGGTTAATAAAGCTATGTTAACGATTACGGCAGAGGCGAATCAACAGAAAGTATATGGTGATCCAGATCCTGTATTTACGTTTGATGTGGATGGATTACAGTATGAGGATGACGCTAGTATAGTCACTGGACTGGGGAGAGTTGCTGGAGAGGCTGTAGGGACTTATCCCTTAGAACAAGAGAATTTAACCGCAGGGCCTAATTATGAGATTACTTTTGTAGGCGCTGATTTTACCATAACTGAGGCAATCTTAACCGTAACTGCAGATGCGCAAACCAAAGCCTATGGAGCAACAGATCCTGCCTTAACTTATGAAGTTACGGGATTACAAAACGGAGATCAAGCAACTGAAGTGCTAACTGGACAGCTTACCCGTCAGGTAGGGGAAGCAGTAGGTACCTATGGGATTAACCAAGGTAGTTTAGTAGCAAATACCAATTATACTTTGGTGTATGAAGGCGCTGATTTTACCATAACCGAAGCGATCTTAACGGTAACGGCGGAAACAAAAACCAAAGTGTATGGAGCAACGGATCCTGCCTTAACTTATACGGTTACAGGATTACAAGAAGGAGACGATGCTGCTACTGTTCTAAGCGGAAGCTTAGTGCGTCAGGTAGGGGAGTCTGTGGGTACCTATGGGATTAACCAAGGTAGTTTAGCTACAACACCCAATTATACCCTAGTGTATGAAGGCGCTGATTTTACCATAACCGAAGCGATCTTAACGGTAACGGCGGAGCCTAAAACCAAAGCCTATGGAGCAACAGATCCTGTATTAACTTATACGGTTACAGGATTACAAACAGGAGACGATGCTGCTACTGTTATAAGCGGAAGCTTAGTGCGTCAGGTAGGAGAAGCAGTAGGTATCTATGGGATTAACCAAGGTAGTTTAGTAGCAAATGCCAATTACACCCTGGTGTATGAAGGTGCTGATTTTACCATAACCGAAGCGATCTTAACGGTAACTGCCGCAGCGCAAACCAAAGCCTATGGAGCAACAGATCCTGTATTAACTTATGCAGTTACGGGATTACAAGCAGGAGACGATGCTGCTACTGTTATAAGCGGACAGCTGACCCGTCAGTCAGGAGAAGCAGTAGGTACCTATGGGATTAACCAAGGTAGTTTAGTAGCAAATGCCAATTACACCCTGGTGTACGAAGGCGCTGATTTTACCATAACCGAAGCGATCTTAACGGTAACGGCGGAGCTTAAAACCAAAGTGTATGGAGCAACGGATCCTGCCTTAACTTATGCAGTTACAGGATTACAAACAGGAGACAATGCTACTACTGTTCTAAGCGGAAGTTTAGTGCGTCAGGTAGGGGAGTCTGTGGGTACTTATGCGATTAACCAAGGCAATTTAACAGCAACAGCTAATTATACCCTAGTGTATGAAGGTGCTGATTTTACGATAACGGAAGCAACCTTAACGGTAACGGCGGAGCCTAAAACCAAAGTGTATGGAGCAACGGATCCTGCCTTAACGTATACGGTTACAGGATTACAAGAAGGAGACGATGCTGCTACTGTTATAAGCGGACAGCTTACCCGTCAGGTAGGAGAAGCGGTAGGTACCTATGCGATTAATCAAGGAAGCTTAGTAGCAAATGCCAATTATACTCTTGTGTATGAAGGCGCTGATTTTACTATAACGGAAACGATCTTAACGGTAACGGCGGAGCCTAAAACCAAAGCCTATGGAGCAACAGATCCTGTATTAACTTATACGGTTACAGGATTACAAACAGGAGACGATGCTGCTACTGTTATAAGCGGAAGCTTAGTGCGTCAGGTAGGAGAAGCAGTAGGTATCTATGGGATTAACCAAGGTAGTTTAGTAGCAAATGCCAATTACACCCTGGTGTATGAAGGCGCTGATTTTACTATAACGGAAACGATCTTAACGGTAACGGCTGAGCCTAAAACCAAAGTGTATGGAGCGACGGATCCTGTATTAACTTATACGGTTACGGGATTACAAAACGGAGATCAAACCACACAGGTAGTAACCGGACAGCTTAGCCGTCAGGTGGGTGAAGCAGTGGGTACCTATGCAATTAATCAAGGTAGTTTAGCAGCAACAGCGAATTATACTTTGGTGTATGAAGGAGCAGATTTTACCATTTCACCGATTGAATTGGTTATTTATCCGCAACAGAACCAAGCCAAAGAATACGGTACTGCTGATCCTATCTTGACTTTTACTGCAGTTGGATTAAGCAATGAAGATACCCTAGCAACGGCTTTACGCGGTGCATTAGGTCGAAATACAGGCGAAAATGTAGGTCGTTATCCCTACACCTTAGGAAGCTTAGAAAGTATTGGAAATAATTATGTATTGCGCTTAGATACAACCGAGCGTTTTGAGATTACGCCTACTTCAATCGATATTGTTGTTGATGCAGGGCAATACAAGCGTCATGGACAAACAGACCCTGTATTGAGGTATACTATTCAAGGATTGCGTCGTGGCGATTATCCCGCTAATGTTATGACGGGGCAGTTAGAACGCGAGGCAGGTGAAGCAGTAGGTCAATATACGATTACACAAGGCAGCCTTGCCCCACGAGCGAATTATATCATTCGTTCGTTTACAACCGCTACTTTCGAAATTAAGAGAGCTGTAATACAAGGGCTTAGCTTGCCTTCAAAAACAGTGGTTTACGATGGAGAGGCTCAGTATTTAGAAGTAGAAGGATCGTTGGACACGGGGGCAACAGTAACCTATGAAAACAATGGACAAACCCAAGTAGGGCGTTATACTGTAGCGGCTACTATTGCAAATGAACCCAACTATGAACCCCTCCGCTTAGTGGGCACCTTGACGATTACACCGGCAGAGCAATACATTCGCTTTGGAGTTGTGTCAACGGTGGTACTGGAAGATACACCATCTTTGCCACTTCAAGCAGTGGCTAGTTCTGGTTTAGCTGTAACCTATACGATTGATGATCCAGCTGAACAAGCTATTGCACAAGTGGATGCAGCAGGAGTGATTTACTTCTTAAAACCGGGGTTTGTAACGGTAACAGCCCATCAAGAGGGGAATGCCAATTACCAAGCGGCAGTTCCTGTATCGCGTACTATCCAAGTGAGAAGTCGAGATACGACTATCGAAAACTTAGTTGTTGATGGGGTTTCCTATAGAAAGATTCCACATGAAGTATATGTGGAGGTTGGTTGTGAAGGACTTACGAACAGCGTTTTGATTGAAGTTGAAACAGCAGAAGGCACTTTGGTCTTCCCGTCTTCCACTATTGTGGTGGAGCTCCCTGAATACGGCACTTATAAACAAGAAATAGAAGTTCTTGCTGAAGATGGTATTCACCGAGAAACCTATACTGTCATTATTGAAAAGAGAATGCCATGGGAGGGCGTTTTGCTACAGAAATACGACAACCTTGTTTTTGTTAATAACAACTCCAAAACTAATGGAGGATATGTGTTTTCAAAATACGAATGGTATAAAAACGGACAAAAAGTAGCGGACAAACAGCTGTTCTCCGAAGGAGGAACATCGGGTGATTTGTTGGATCCTACAGCAGCATACTACGCTGTACTTTACACTAGTAGAGGTCAAGTATTCACGACCTGTCCGATGCAAGTGACGCGCAAAAACACCTATGCCATGACGGTATATCCGAATCCAGTCGATAAGAATAAACCTTTGACTGTTCGATTTGATTACCCTGTAGCAGCGTTTAAAACAAGCGAGTACACCATTTACAACACCCTTGGACAGTTCATCACCAAAGGTCAGTTAGGACAGGCGGTATCCGTCATTGACTTGCCGTTTGACCTAGCGGCAGGTGCCTATATTTTGGTGATTAAAGTCGATGGAAAACCACAATCCGTTCGATTTATCGTCAAGTAATACAAAAATCGCTTGCTGCTTAAAAACAGCAAGCGATTTTTTTTTTTGAGATAAAAATAAAAATCAACCTACTCCGCTCCTTCACTTCTTTACCAATCATAGGTAATACATCGTTAGCTTTATTTAAGCGAAGTTTTTTTCCTTGTGCTAAATCACGCACAAAACGCAAGCCTACACTAGCATGTAGTGCTAATTTCTCTTGTGTAAGTTTTAATTCTTTTCGCTTTTACTTTACAAATCCTTGTATTGAACTCATAGCTGTACTTTATCAGCTATAAATAGAGATAAAAACACAATATAATACCCCTTCGGGTATCGTTTTGTTTTATTTTGATGTTTTATACCCGAAAGGTGTTTTTTGTTTACTTATAGTAACTATTTTAAATTTTACTATAAGTAAAATAAAGAAAATAATTTATTCGGGTTTATTTCTGGATTTCTGACGTAAAAAACGGATTGTAAACTTTATTTACTTTAACCTAACTGTTTGTTTATGTTGAGGTAATATAGTGTTGTTTTAGAGTGTTATTCTTCATGTTTAGATAAAATTTTCATAATACTATTTTTTTACTATTTGTAAAAAATATAAGCAATTTTGTCTTGTTATTTATTAAAAATAAAACGGTATGATGAACACGAAGTTTACCTTATGTCTAATTTTGCTGTTGAGCGTAATTTCGATGCAAGCACAACAGCAACCATTAAAAGGAAGAGTACTGGATGGGGGTGAATCCCTACCAGGTGTGGTTGTAGAGATTGCTAGTACGGGCAAATACACGACAACGGATTTAAACGGGGACTTTTCGTTTCATGATTTGGAAGCGAAAGAATATGAAATTACCTTGAAGTATTTTGGCTATGCGGATAAGCAAGAAGTTGTTGACCTAAGCCAACAGCAGCAGTATACGTTTACTATGACGACTTCTCATAATAATTTAGATGAAATTGTCATTACGTCTTCCAAGCGTTTGAGTGAAGCGAAAGCGATTAACATGCAAAAGAATTCCATTAGTTTGGTCAATGTAGTAGCCTCAGATGGGATTGGTAAATTGCCTGATCGAAACGCTGCGGAAACAGTACAGCGTATTCCTGGGGTGTCCATTGAGCGCGATCAAGGCGAAGGGCGCTATGTTGCGGTTCGAGGATTGCCTGCTGAATGGAATTCAACCACGATGAATGGACATCGCTTGCCTACTGCAGCTGATGAAGGCGCAAGTAGAGCAACGGCATTTGATTTTTTTCCAACTGAAATTATCGGCTATGTGGAGGTATTCAAAGCCTTGACACCCGATATTGATGGAGATGCCTTGGGTGGAAGTGTAAACTTTATTACGAAAACGGCTCCTGCGGACTTTACGTTAAATGCGTCCTTAGGGATGGGGTACAATCAGCTGTCGAATAAAGGGGTGTACAGCGGAAGCTTTACTGTTGGGGATCGCTCTAAAAACGGCAAGTTGGGCTATATTGTAAACCTATCTCAATGGAACCGAAACTGGGCAACAGACAATTACGAAGCAAGGCGCTCAGGAGATGAAGGAGTGTATCGCTTAGAGTTGAGAGATTATACAGGAGAACGTCAAACAACAGGACTCAATACCGGTTTTGAATATAAAATAAGTGATAATTCTAAACTTTTTGCTCGTTTGAATTACGGAAAATTATTGGATAAAGAACTGCATTATAAGCGACGTATCCGCTTTGATAAATTTAATGCAGCTACACAAACGGGGCGTATTGAGCTGCAAAATATCGTCAATGATTTGAATTTTGATTTCTACGGAGGCGAAGTAGGGGGAATACACGATTTGGGTAAAGGAAAAATGGATTGGAGTTTGGGACATTATAGAACGGAGTTCTACTATGGCAATATTCCAGATAAAGCGAATCACAGCTATTTGGCCTTGATGTATACTCAAGATGATGTGCCATTTAATGGGGATCTATTGGAAGATAGAGGTAACGGTATGCGCGCGTATTGGCAAGCAGATCAAGGGGCATTAAATACCGGTAATGTATTCAACTATTTAAGCGATTCAAACTTTGTGGATGACCCGAAGAAAATGAAGTTTTCAAATCTACAGCTGTATAAAGTGGGTGTAAAAGAAAGAGATAATATAGTAGCTGCTGCAAATTACGAATGGGAATCCGCTAGTGATTTTAAGTGGAAAGTTGGAGCTAAGTTTGTCGATAAAGAGCGATCAGCAACATTTGCCGATGAGTTTTATGGATGGACGGGGTCTCAGCCTACACCAGTACTGGCAGATCAACAACCGTATTTGGTAGGGCAACCAGGGGCATCGGATTACCTAAAGCCACTAGATGCAACTATAGGGAATAGTTTTGGTCCTGTATTGTCTAAGGCAGGAATGAAAGATTTTTATTTTAACCACTTTTTTAATGGCGATTTGACCCTATTGAAAGGCGATTCAGAAATTCTTGCGGAAGGTAGAGGATTGGGGCGTAACTTTAAAGTAAGAGAACAACATAGCTCTGCTTTTGGTATGCTGACCTATCAAATCAATGATCAATTGACCTTTTTAGGAGGATTACGTGCAACGCATACGCATACAACCATTGATGGTTATAATTATCAACAAGAGGAAGGACAAGCAACAGGACAGCTGACTAAAGTAAGGGATACCAAAAGTTATCTTTCGCTTTTGCCGATGTTGCACCTAAAATATACCCTAGCAGACAATACCAACCTGCGTTTAGCAATGACCCGAACCTTTACACGTCCTGATTTTGGTTACTTGGCTCCTGGGGGAACTTATTTAGCGGCAGACAATCAGTACGTTGGTGGAAATCCATCAGTAAACCCTACGTATGCCTATAATTTTGACCTTATGGGCGAGCATTATTTTGGCGATTTGGATGTTATTTCAGGTGGAGTATTCTACAAGCAAATAACGGATCCAATTTTTGTCAATGCGGAACAAGGAACCTATAATGGAATCAGTGGTGTGGAAATGGCACAGCCGCGAAATGGAGACAATGCTTGGTTGTTGGGAGCGGAAATCAGCGGAAATAAAAAGTTTGACTTCTTACCTGGTTTTTTCAGCGGGTTTGGAATACAAGCGAATTATACCTTTACCCAGTCAGAAATGAAAATTCCTTCGCGAGCGGGAGTAACGTCCTTACCCCGTCAGGCAAAGCATTTGTTCAACGCACAGCTTTACTATGAAAAAGGAGGGCTTAATGTACGTGCCGCCTATAATTTTAAAGGGAAATACATTACCGAACACGGGGCAAGTGGTTTGTCTCGAGATGATGTGTACTATGGAGATTATGCGAGTTTAGATGCTAATATCACCTATAAAATCAACAAGAATTTCACCATCTTCCTGGAGGCGAATAATTTGTTGAATTCAAAGTTAGCCTATTACTATGGAGATTCGAGTCGTCCTTTGCAAGTAGAATACTACGGAGTAAAAGGAATGCTGGGATTGAAGTGGGAATTGTAATTCTTTTATTTAAGCGAAGAAAAAGACCTGATTGTTGCGATCAGGTCTTTTTTATTGGGGCTAGGTTAGGGCTGTTACGCCTACTCTAAAATGCTGTCCCGTGTTGGCGGCATCAAAGGCTTGGGTTAACTCCGTTAGGTTGTATTGGGCACTGACCAAATCGCCAAAGGGAAAGCGATGGTGGTGTTGGGATAAAAACTGTATCGCCTTAGCGAGATCTTGTGGGATGTAGTTGTGTAAGCCGCGGATCGTTAGGAGTTTGCGCACTACTTTCTCGGCATTAATTGGCGTGGCTGCCTGGTTAAATACAGCGCCAATCCAAATGCTACTACCGCCAATGCCCAGTAATTCAATGCCTTCTTCCATTACGGCAGGAATGCCAGTGGTGTCGATAACGACATCGGGACTGAGGTTAGCCTTGGCTAATAGCTGTTGTTTTGCTGCTATATCCAAGGTGTTGATCAGGGTGAGTTGTGCGCCAAATTTCTCTCCTAAAGCCAAGCGGTCTGCGTTAAGATCACAAAGAATAAGGTGTTTTGCGCCTAAAGTAGTGGCCATGGCTGTTGCGGATAATCCCAACATACCCGCGCCATAAATTAGCACGGTTTTACCTTCTAGATTACCCGCTAAGCGCAAACCGCCGGCTATAGTAGCATGGGTGCAATTAAGCGGGGCGATTTCCTGCAAGCTCAAATGGGAGGGAAGTTTAAAAATAGCCGTGCCCTTTTTTAAGAGGCAGTGGGTAGCAAATCCGCCGTTGAGTTCTCCTTCATTAAAAGGATGATGCCCATATTTGTAGAGCGAAAGGGATTTTTGAGGATATCCTCTTTGCGCCATGGGATCGTCTTCTTCGTGAGCGTAAACACACCACGTAACCAAATCCCCAAGCATCAGTGTTTGTCCGGTGTAATCTTTGTTGTTAGATGGGAGATGTACAATTCGCCCTACAATTTCATGCCCTAATATTGTGGGACTATCCAGCGCTCGTCGCCCACAATAGGTGTGTAGGTCGCTCGTGCAAATTGTGGTATAAGCAATCTCGACAAGGGTTTCTCCCTCGGGTACAGGTTCAAGCTGAACTTCTTGAGCTGTAAAGGTCTTGGTTGTGTTATCAAACACCATAGCCGTGGCTTTTGTTGATTTCATATTTTTACTATTTGTAAACATTTTCTTCCTGAAGTATAGGTTTGTTTTATTGTTTAATTTCGATGTAAACTAGGAGGTATTCTCCTTGTTTTATTGGTGTTGTAAAGGTATGTGCTTTGTTTATAGGTTGTTTGGGTGGGTTGTAAGCTTAACCTAAAGTTTACTTTCTGTTAATATTTCCTTGTTTTCTTTCTGTTACTTTTGTTTACAAATAATAAAATAATCATCTCATGAAAGGAGCAATAGTTACAAAGAGTAAAAATACAGAAACGTGGTTTTTGTTGATTTCCGTTTTTCTTTGTTATACAGGCATGTATGCCGTGCGCAAATCTTTTTTGGCAGGACAATATTCGGATATGACGGTATTCTTTGGTATGGATCCCAAAATTCTACTGGTAATCAGTCAGGTTTTTGGGTATATGATTTCCAAATTTGTGGGCATTAAGATTGTTTCCGAGATGTCAAAAAGCAGCCGTTTATACTGGTTAATTGGTGCGACAACGTTTGGGTTGGCGATGTTGGGGTTATTTGCGATTTTGCCTGGTGAATGGAAGTTTATTGCTTTGTTTTTAAATGGATTGCCTTTGGGGATGATTTTTGGTATCGTATTCTCTTATATTGAAGGGAGAAAAAATACAGAACTACTAGCGGCGGCGCTGAGTGCAACCTTTATCTTTTCTACGGGATTTGTCAAGTCAGTAGGCTTGTTGCTGATGGAAAATTTTGGGGTAAATGAATACGATATGCCTTTTCTAACGGGACTGTTGTTTTTTCCGTTGTTTCTCTTGTGTTCTTTTATCATGAACAAATGCAAAGGGCCTTCTGTGGGAGATATCGAAGCGCGTAGTGAGCGAAAACCCATGTATAAAAAGGATCGAATGGCTTTTTTAAAAGCCAATGGCTTGGGGTATTTGGGTTTGGTCTTAATTTATGTTATTCTTACCATTGTACGCGATTTTAGAGATAATTTTGTCGTAGAGTTTTGGGAAGAGCAAGGAGCTAGTGGAGCTCCCAAACTAATCACACTAACAGAAATTCCAGTTGCACTTATCGTACTGATTATTGCCGCGTGTAGTGTGCTAATTAAAAACAACAAAAAGGCTTTTAATCTGGGGATTTATATGACAGTCACCGGAGCATTAGCCATGGTAGGTACAACCATTCTCTTTAAAGAAGGTCAAGTATCTGCAATTGTCTGGATGATTGTATCGGGGATTGGTGTGTACTTGCCCTATATTTTATTTCACTGTTTAATTTTTGAACGATTGGTGGCTTTATTGAGCTTTAAAGGAAATGTGGGCTTTTTGTTCTATTTCGCAGACTCATTGGGCTATTTTGGCAGCGTAGCAGTTTTGTTGCTCAAGGAGATTGTCGGTTTTGAACAGCGATGGACAGATTTCTTCATCAACTTAAATATACAAGCAGCCCTAGTGATTCTGTTGGTTGCTCTGGTTGTCATCTGGTTTTTTAAAAAGCAATTGGAGAAAAAACCAATCTTACATAACGCAACAGTTTAAAAATAGTAATAGTTTATTGCATATGAAAAATACATATGATTTAATCGTAGTAGGTGGAGGTGTTTTGGGAACCTTCCATGCGTATTACGCAGCGCAAAAGGGATTGCGCGTATTGGTCCTAGAAAAAGATAAACAACCCAGCAGTGCAACAGTGCGCAACTTTGGGCAAGTGGTTCCCTCGGGAATGAATACCAAATGGCAAAATTACGGCAGGGAAAGTTTACAGTTATACAAAGAAATACAAGCTAAATTTGATATTTCAGTACGAAATAACGGTTCGGTCTATTTGGCGTCTAATGAAGAAGAATTAACGCTGCTGGAAGAATTGCATCACATCAATAATGGCAACGGATATACCTCCCACATATTAACCAAAAACGAATGCTTAGATCGCTATCCTGGCATACGATCCTCTTACGTCAAAGGTGGGTTGTTTTTTCCTGAAGAAGTAACCGTAGAACCGCGAACGATGATTCATCGTCTACATGAATTTATGACTACAACACTAGGGGTTAGCTTTGCTTATCAAACGAATGTGGTCCATTGTCAACAGGCGAACGAACAGGTAGAAGTGACAACTGCTAGAGGAGAAGTGCTAGGTGCAACCAAAGTACTGATCTGTTGTGGGGCGGAATTTAAAACGCTTTTCCCTACGGTGTTTGAACAAAGCGATATGGAAGTGACCAAATTGCAAATGATGCAAACAGTAGCTCAACCTAGTACCTATCAATTAAACGGTTCTATATTGACAGGCTTGTCTATTCGCAGGTATGAAGCATTTAGCGAGTGTCCTTCTTTTGAGGCAATCAAAGCAAGAGAAGATCAAACTAGTTTGGAGAAAAAATGGGGGGTGCATATTTTGTTTAAACAGGCGACTGATGGATCAATTATTATTGGTGATTCGCACGAATATGCCGATGCTGTAGATCAGGATGCCTTGGGGTTTGATATCAAACAAGAAATCAATGCTTTTATGCTGGAAGAGGCCAAGAAAATATTCGAATTACCCCGCTATGAAATACGAGATACCTGGTTTGGCGTTTATGCCCAAGGAAAGAATAGCGACATCTTTAATCAAACAATAGGCACAAACATTCATATTGTCACGGGAATTGGTGGTAAAGGCATGACAGGTAGTGCAGGTTATGCAAAAGAAAATATAAATACTTTATTTTAATAAAAATGAAAAATATAGAATTGGTGGTTTTTGATATGGCAGGAACTACGGTGAATGAGGATAACTTAGTGTATAAAACCGTTTGCAACGTAATTAACGATGCGGGTTATGCGGTAAGTTTAGCGCAAACCCTAGAGCACGGTGCAGGTAAAGAAAAGCTACAGGCGATCAAAGATATACTGCGTGCCTGTACGTCAGCAGTTGACGTAGAGAAACAAGCGCAAGTTATTTTTAGAAACTTTAAAAAGCACTTAGAAGATGCCTATAATACCTATCCCATCAAAACATTTGATGGAATGGAAGCCTTTTTTCAAACTTTGCGCGCCAATAAAATCAAGGTGGTATTAAACACAGGATATGATGCGAAAACAGCTACTAAATTATTAGCTAAGCTAAATTGGCAGGTTGGAACTACAATCGATGGATTAATTACAGCAGATGATGTTGTTCTAGGGAGACCCTCTCCTGAGATGATTCAAATGGCAATGAAACAATTCAATATTGTAGATCCGCAAAACGTACTCAAAGCGGGCGATTCCATCATCGATATAGAAGAAGGGAAAAATGCAAATTGCGGGGTAGTAGTAGGAGTTTTAACGGGAGCTCAAACTAGAGATCTGTTGGAAACTGCCGAACCTACGCTAATTGTCGATGCCCTCGTCGACATCCAAAGTATGTTAGTAAAGTAAGTGAATAGAAGTAAAAAGGGATAGTATTGTTTTTTCAAACTATCCCTTTTTTATAGGTAAATAATTAATCGTTTTTATCATAAAAGAAGTAAACCACAAGCATCAGGCAATTTTCTTGGGTTTTATTAATTGGAACGTGTGGAATTCTGCCGTCAAATAAAATAGAATCTCCTGCTTTTACAAGCACTTCGTCTTCCCCAATTACGTAGGTACAGGCGCCTGAAATTACATACTTGAACTCAAAGGCATCCGTTTCTACTTTGTCTCTTTTCGAATTGGGTTTTACCTCCAACAGGACGGTTTCAAAGCCACAAGAGTTGAGCTGCTTGGAAAAGATAGAGCGGTATTCAAAACCCACAGCTGATTCTTCCTTCTCAATTATCGTATAGTCCTCTTTTTTACACAGAATAAAATTGCGCTTATTAGCCAGTGGAATATGGGCGAAAAACGTACCAACTTCAACATCTAGCGCCTGAATAATGTTTAATAAAACAGGTAAGGAAGGAATCGTTCTTCCATTTTCAATTTTAGAAATAAGACCATTACTCACTTCCGCTTTGGTGGCAACTTGTGTAATGGTATATTTATTTCGCTTTCTAATTTCCTTTATTTTTTTGCCTATACCAATCAGGTAATTATCCATGCTTTTTCTGTGTTTAAAAGCAAATATAGGAACTTTATACTAGTAATAGCGTTTTGCGTAAATTATATAGGCGAGGATAAGGAGGTAAAAACATCCTTTGAGCCGTACCGCCTAAAACGGGAAAAAAGGCTGTCAAAGGAATCGAATACTTGATAATTGGTAAGTTTATTATAACTAGAGGTTTCGATAAACGGTTAAAAAAAAGTATATTTGAATAAGGACTCAATAAAAATCGTTTGGTGTTTGTCTGTCAGTGAGTTAGATTTCTTGTCTGACTATGTCCTGATCCTAAAAACCGAAGTAGAAAACCTTTACATCCTAGCTATGAAGTTTACGCTTAAATCGTTTTACTATACTGTATTCCTATTCTTTATCCTGGTCAAAATGACTGCACAACCTAGGGCAGTTTCTACCTATGATAGCCTTATTGCTGAATCTTATCAAAAGGATCAACAAATTAGAGTGGAATGGGATTCCCTCTTGGCAAATGAAAATAGGAGTAATCAAGAATTAGTAGACCATTTTGCTAAGGTTGAGAAAATTGATCTAGACAATCAACGTATCGTACTGCCTATGTTAGATCAATATATAGCTCAGGAAATTGAACTAACGGATGCTTCATTAGCTCAGCTGTACTATATCATTCAACATGCCGATGGAGCAATTCAAAGTAAGTATGCCCCTTTTATAACAACATTGTTTGATAAAGAATTAATTAGCAATCAAGAGTTCGCCTGGTTTAGCGATCGCTTGGCTGTTAGAAAAAACAAGGTTCAACCCTATGGTTTTCAAATAAAAAGTTGGGCAGAAACAGCAGAGCGTTTTCCTTATCCTATTTCCAGTCAGGCAGAAGAAAATTGTCAGCGGATTAGTTTAGAGTCAAGTAAGGCGTATTTGGAGGATAACTTTGGTGGTGATTATCTGCCTCAATACCTCACAACAGGGGAATTCGTTGTTTTTGGTCACGTGAAGGGAGAGCAGAACAACAGGGTAATTGTAGGGGAAGAAATGGAGGAAGCTGTGGTTAATGACAAAGGGTTTTACGTCCTGAAATTGAAGAAAAAGAAGGGGCAAGAAATTCGATTATGCTTGAAAAGAGGGGAAGAAACCATTGATTGTAAAACAATACTCATGGACGACAAGGACTGGGAAGAAGTTGATTTTTAGCTAACGCCAAACTATCTATATCTAAATTGTATATTGGCTTGAAAAACAAGAGCCAAGGATACCATTGGTTTTAAAAATATAAAAAAATGAAGGTGGAATTTATTTGTTTTTTTGCGTGTGCACTAGCACTTGTGGGATGTAAAGACAAGGTAACTACAGCTATTGCAAAGCAAATGGTTGAGGTCAATGTCAATGAAATGAGTTTTATAGATGACTTTATTGAGAATAAAGATATTGTGATTTTGGGTGAGGCAAGTCATGGGGATGGACGTACTTTTGAAATTAAGTCTGATTTAGTCAAGTATTTAGTGGAAGAAAAGGGGTTTACTACCTTTGCTTTTGAGTCAAGAGATTTTTTAGAGATAGCCTATATTGGAGGTAATTCATTTTTAAAAGATAGATTGGAAGAAAGTCTCAAGGAAGATTGGGTACGACAATGGAGCCCATGGGGACCAGCACAAGAAATTCAAGGTTTGGTTGATGTGTTGACTACCAAAGCAATTAGGCCTATTGGGTTGGAGACCTATTCCTACACTTCAGAATTACTCGCGTTAAAATTAATCAAGGAAAAGTTAGCAGAAGATAAGCACGCGATTGGTTTGGTTGATTGGCGCTTGTTAGACGAGTTACATGCAACGATTTTTGAGGAGCCATATGATGCAGATACTGCTGAAGACCTAAAATCCTATGTATCTATTTTACAAGATGTATACAAGGAGGTTCTTCGTTCTGAAGTTTATGATCCGTTTACACTTCAATTAGTAGAAAATGCTAGTACATCAGCAGAATTAAACTATTATTCCTCCCTAGAAGCGAATCCTACAAATCTAAATAAAGTAATAACGTTGAGAGATCTTCAGATGTCAAAAAACTTGGTTTGGTATAAAGAACAACATCCAGAGGCCAAAATCATTGTATGGATGGCAAATTTTCACGGAGCTAAGGAACTAAGTGCTGTTACTTTTGAGGGAGAGGAGGATTACTCCTATGAAAACCAAAAAGTTTTCGCAGAATTCGTTACGGAAAAATATAAAGACAACGTGTTTAGCTTAGCCTTTACATCCTCAGAGGGAAAATCTAAAATGCCTTATGATTTTGAAGGCGTGGAAGAAACTATCATTGTATCGCCTAAAAACTCCTTAGAAGAAGAATTGGCATTAAAAGGGATGGACTATGGTTATATTGATTTTAAGGCCTTACGAAATCAAAAAAGGTATAATCAACAGCGGTTTCATAGCATACTGTTGGGCTATCATAATCAAGAAGGAAATTGGCTCAACGTATTTGATGGACTTTTTTATATTAAGCGAAATGATAGAGCCAATCCAATTGAATAGGTTTGTATCGCTAGGAAAAGTCTTCCATGCAATTTTAAATAGTTAATAGATAGCATAAAAATTAATAAAGCCAAGAGCGCTTCAACCTGCGCCTTGGCTTTATTAATTTTTATGCGGTCTACTATCACTTAAACGAAGTATAGATGGTAATCTATAGCTCCGTCCAGTTTAATTCTTTTCTATATTTTTCCGTGAGGGTAGGGTCTGCTGATTCAATGCTTTGTACGTCGTATTCCTCTTTTAAGTAAGGGGGAATATCCTCAACAGATAAGAGTCCGAAGACTTGATTCTTATCCGCAAGGAATTTGATTGAATCTATATTTCTAAACTTGATAATAGGAAGATCCTGCTTGAGATAGGAAGCTTTATAGTATGGATAAATCATCTCAAAATAAGTAGTGAAATTTTGTTGAAAATTATGTATTTCGATAAAGTCATAAGGCCTTTGAATTAAAGCAAAGGAATTTGCAGTAGGCATAGAACCAATTGAGGCTGAAATGTTGAATAAAGTTTTAGCATTCTCCATATAGTTAAACCTAAACAAAGCGCGTATTAATTCACGCTGTTTTTCCTCTATTTCTGAAGAATTGTAAACATCCATTAATGCTTTTGTCATGACTTGATCCTTTTGATGTAGGGAGTTTAACGTCTGTATATCCACTAACTTATCTAGATTATGGGCTAACCATTTGGGATGATTTTCGATATACATCTTTTTGAACCAAGGGGCTAATTCACCAGAGATAATGGACTGGTAATAATTTTCCTGCCCAGAAAGATAGGACACATTATAGCCATTGTGGAGCACTAATAGTTCCAAAGAGGATTGAAAGAAATCAAGATCGTTATATTGAAACATCGCCTCTAGGTTGTGATGAAGCACTTCAGGATTGTAGCTACCATCCCTATCTTTTAGCGCTTGAATGTCTTTTTTAAGGGCTGTATAATCGGATTCATTTTGAATGTACACATTGTAAATGGTAGAGACTAAGGTATCTCGAGGGGTTTGAGCGCTAGCAAAGGCTGCAAAAAATAGGGTAATGAGGGTGAATCTTATTTTCATAGGATAGTAGTAATTAGATGGGTTAGGTTTATAGTATCTCAAATAGTAGGATCAATTTTGATTAAAAGAACAACAATATACTAAAAATGAATGGAAGTAGGATATGCGTAATAATGAGATTGAATCCGTTCGATTTATCGTCAAGTACTACAAAAATCGCTTGCTGCTTAAAAACAGCAAGCGATTTTTTTTTGAGATGGGAATAAAAATCAACCTACTCTGCTTAGTGGTAAGGGGGCTATCCGTCTTCTTGCTAAGTCGTTGAAAAAAGGTGGAGGTATTAACGTTCTTTTCTACTGTATCGTAGGAGTAAATACAAACTAGTGAGCATGAATACTGCTGCGAGTGCAAAGGCAATACCAGGTAAGTAGAGCCAGGCATTGTCTTGAGTAAAGAGATAGAAACTGTAGGTAAATAACGGAGGTGCTATACTTGTTGTCAACCCATTTAAACTTCCTAATACTCCCTGTAGTTCGCCTTGATGTTGGGAATCAACCGATTTAGATAACATCGACTGAAATCCCGTTTGCTGTACACTACCGAGTAGATAGAGCGTTATTCCGATCCACAGCTGTACTGTTGTTGTACAAAAACTCAGTAGAACTAAACCGATAAAGCTTACAATTACTCCAAGGTAGATCAGTTTGTGATCTGTCAGTCTTTTGGAGAGGTATTGCAACACATACGCTTGTACCAAGAAGCCGATTATACCTATTAAGGTCAGTGATAGTCCGACTTGCTGTTTGCTCCATTCAAATTGGAGTAGGGTAAAAAAGGACCACGTACTCTCCATGCTATGTGAGGCTGCGGAGAGTAAGAAAAAGACAACAAATAAGACGGTGATTTGTTTAAAACGTCGGATGCTTTTTAAAGACTGTAGCGGAGAAAAGGAGGAAAGGCGTATGGGGGTTTTCACTTTCGTTTTATGAGTCTCGGGAAAGTAAAAGTAGCCATATGCGACATTGCATAAGCCTAGAATTCCTGCAAAATAAAAGGGGTAGGTGTGGTCGTATTCACCGAGTAAGCCACCCAATAGAGGTCCCAAGATAAAGCCGATATGAAAAGCCGCATTGAGATAACCAAAGTATTTGGTTCTACTCGATTCATCCGTACTATCTGTGATGGATGCGGAGGTTACAGCGAAGGTAGCCCCTGTAATACCAGCAAGTAATCGGCTAATGAACAAGAGCCAGTAGCTAGAGGCGAGTGCCATAATAAAGCAATCTATCGAAAATCCGAATAGGGAGAGTAGTACTACTTTTCTACGTCCATAGCGGTCGCTTAAAATTCCCAAGATGGGAGCAAAGATAAACTGCATCAAAGCATAAGCGAGTGTCAGTATTCCTCCATATTTTGCAGCTGTGCTTACATCCGCATCCAGTACTTTTTCTAATAATTCGGGGAGTACAGGGAAGATAAGACCAAATCCGGCACTATCTAATAGTATGGTGATCGTACAAAATAGTACGACCCTGTTTCGATTTGTTGATTTCATGATGAGGTATAATAAAATAACGGTACCCCAAAGATTGGGTACTCAAAAAAAACTTGCGTTTTTCTTTTCGAAAGAAGAACGACATCGGTCTATGTTATTTTACTATTGCTGCATAAGCGTACAAAGATAAGCGCTAAAAGAGTTAGGATCAAGAAAAAAGAGGGAAAATAAAGTGTAGAAAGTGCTGTTTTTCTGTATGCGAACTACTTGATTTTATGATATCTTTGAATGGGACTATAAAACAACGTTCGTTGTTCATTCCGCATAAAAATAGACCGCTATGAATTAAATCGTTTTGAATGATACTACAGTAGTGCTCAAAGTGAAAAAGAGTCCTCTATTGGTTCGCGGAATTTTGTATGTAATTACATTTCTTTCCGCTGTTTTACCTATAGGTAGGTTTGTGGTAGATGTTGCCAACGTAGTGAACAACAAAAGGCGAATAACCAAGTGAGAGCAACGTTGGTTGGTGATTGGGAATTAATTATTGAAGAAGAAGATTTATGGACAAAGTTTTAAAAGAAAGTACAGCGGATTTAAAGGTGCTATTGAATTCAACGAAAGCACCTGAAAGAAGAAAAGCAGCTAAACTCATTGGAGCGTTTGAAGTAGTTGAGCTTGGAGACGTATTATATCAAGCATATCTGAAAGAAAGCAAGAATCCAAAAGCTTGGGAAACCCAGTGTGTCATGATAAAAGCTTTAGGTAAAATTAAGTATAAGAATGTTCTTCAAGAGCTATCTAGTATCATAGAAAATAATATAATACATGACATGATAACGAATGAGGCAACTTTAGCATTTATTAGAATAAAAAGAGAAAATAAAAATGATATAATTCCTATCCTGAAATTATTGAAAGAAGGCAATTTATCAGTACTTAATGGAGCATTAAAATCGTTGGCATTTGATGATGTTATCCCTGAAAAAGAAGATAGGTATACACTTATTGATGCAGTTAATTTAAAACAAACGCTTATAAAAGAACAACATAAGGTTGGGGTTTTTGATCCAAGAGCGTATTTACTGTCAGCAATGTCAAAATGGGATAGAAAAGACCCTAAAATTAGTAGTTTTATAGAAGAATGTTCTAAAGATGAGTATTTAGGAACAAAACATGATTTAATTGAAAAAATAAAAAAGGGTAAGAAAGTATACGCGGAGTAAGCGTTGAATCCTTTCTTTGTCTAGTAAGGCTGTGTATCAAACTAGGTTTACTGTTATTTGCTTACCTTTATAAAAAAAGAAAAACAAAGGACGAGTTCACTTGTCTTTTTTGCTTGCTGTTATGAAACAAGAAGAAGAAATATCCCTCTGTATCCAATTAATCAATTGGATGCAAGACTATACCTTGTCCAATGAAGTGGTCCTGTCGCGTATTGATACCCAAGACTTTCTGGCTAAAGCCCTTATTCTCGATCAACAAAGAAAGGGAAAAATGTTAGGGAAATCATTAGAACAGCTCGTAAGACGAGCACTTGAAGTGCTTGAGCAGGCGGATCCAGCACTTGAGGTACACAACCAACGGTATCCGTATTCCTTTCTCGATGTGGTCTATCACTTGTTGCAAGCCTGTGAAAATGAGAATGTATCTACCCAGTCTTTACAAGGCTATATAGAAGCAGCAACAGATGAAATTTTGCAGAGCCGATTGGTCAATTTTACCATTGAAAAACTAGTGTTGGAGAACAATATTGAAACAAGCCTAGCTCTAATTCCTAAAATAAAGGATAAGGCGTATCACTACCGCAGCTATCGATTACTCGCACATTATTATGCTGGTCGTGGAGATAAAGCAAATTTTCTTCAAGTCTTGAAAAAATGTGATGCCCGAAAAGATATTGATGACTTAGAGGAAATCAAGACCATTTTTATCGAAACCTATGCAGCTCAACACCCTTTAGAGGAGGTAATGGCATTAGTTCAAAACAAGCCCTTTGGACCTGCGTATTATTTCGCCGCTTTCTTGCCTTTAGTGAAAAAGGAATCGTTTCATACTATTCAAACACTATTGCATGCTTCAGCGTTTGAAGCTCCTAATTTGTACGTGCAGGAAATAATTCTGACCAATGCTTTTCGCTATAACAAAGCCAATCAAACACCTGAGAACTTTGCCCACTTACAACAACTGTTGGATGCAATTCCAGCTAGGGTGAGATGGGCTCCCTCAGATTTTAGTTTAAAAGATAATTTGTGGTCCTTTATAGCGGATGCGTTACTAGCCAATCAACAGCTTGATTTTACTGCTGAATTACTGTATTGCAGCAAGAAAATTAGCGCTAAAATAATCAAAGATAGTCTCAAACGACAACTAAAAACCTACCGTAAAGAAGAAGAAAAGGAATGAATTTTTTCCTTGTATTTTAGTAGAGTACTCCACGAGTTTCTCCATCATTTGCACCAATTTTCACTACTTTGATTCCTATTTTGGCGAAAAAGGCGGCGGTGGATATTCCGCTGAGCAATTGGCAAGAAAATTGGCAAAAGAATATCAGTTGACTCGCGACATTACCTTTGATAGTGAATCGGTATGTTTAGTGTGTCAGCGTCCAATCAGGCTGTTCTGTTGAAATTGAGCCTGTTTTTGCACGAGATAACTGGGGGAGAAGAACAACATAAGAGTTGTGATAGTTTAGTGCCTAGCATAGCGCTAAAGAAAGGAGAAGAACTCTTGTTGGCTGGTTTTGTATGGATCGTAGATGAACATAAACAAGCGCAATTTAATCGACAAGTACCCTATCCCACACTAACACCTGTACAACGCCAATACATCCAAGCGATGATTTAGTATGTAAAACCCAGAGGGTAAAACAAGAGTATTGACCAAGGATAGGTCTAAATAGAGATGTACATTTAATAATATAACAATGAAGCAGAGACTTTTTTTTTCAAAGATAAACCAAGAGAATGTTTTAACATTAGAGGATAAATTAATTAATACATCAAGTATTTGTATAATTAATAAAGATTATGATGTTAAATGCTTGAGGAAGCTAAATGAACTTCTTGTCAAGTATTCCGAAATATTAGTACTGTATGAAATCGAAACAAAAAAACTTTTGGAAGAAGGCGATTTAAGTGCATTACAATATCTAAGTAATGTCCAAAATTTATGTATTGCAGTTAATATGGGGATAATTAGTACTCTTGATCAACTTGGAAATATTAAGCATTTAGAACGTTTAGAACTAATGAATAGGTTTAAAAAGGGTATTTCATTAGAAGTGTTGAATAAATTTACAACGTTAAAATACTTTAGAATTGAGAGCGGGATCACTAATAAGCAACACCAATTTTTAAATATACAAAATAGTTTAGAAATATTAAGAGCATCTTCATTAGACTTAAGTAAATTATCTATTAATCCTTTTATGAAAATATTACTTATTTCAAAAGAATTAAAAAGTGGAGAGTTATTAAATGCAGTTTTTCCTAATTTAAGGACTTTAATGTTAGAAAGATGTAATAAACTTAATCTTGAAGATACTATTTCAAGTTTAGATTTGAAAGCTATTCGATTGGGACATATTTCTACTGTAGAAAAACTTCCAATTTTTAAATACGCCAATAATATAGAGTTATTTCAATGTGTAGGTTTAAAAAAATTAACAGATGTAAATTCAATCTTTAGTATGACTAATTTAAAAGCTTTAATGATTACAGAGTTAGTAGATATAAATGCAGATATTTTTATTGAGCGATTAAAAGAGTTAAAGTTTTTAGAAGTAGCTTATATAACGTTTAAAAACTCATCTGAAAGTGATAGGATTTATAATTATTGTTGTAAAAATGGATTACATTTTAAGCAACCGGGGTTAGTTGATTCAAAGCGTTTTGGGCTGTATGCTTTATGATGCTCATTAAGCAAAGATCAGAAGTAGCAAAAATCCAAGAAAATTTTCTTCCGAATAAAGGAAAAACAAGTTGTTACACAGATTTCCCTACTGTTATACCCTCCACAATCAGAACAAAATCACTGATTATAGGGGGTAAATGGTACAAGTTAAAAGCTTTAATTTGAAAAGAAAAACCATAAAACACAATTCATGCAGAAGATAATAGATCAATTGGTGCAAACTGACCGATTTGAAAAAGGAAAAGGACTTGATTTAGAAGAAATCAAAGCGTTAAATGAGCAGTTAGAACAAAATATACCTGACTTTTTTGCGTCCTATATCAACATTTTTGGATTTAATGACAATGTATTCTGGGGGATTTTTAATGAGGAAGATGATTTTATAGCGCAAAATGAAATGATTCAGGAATTGGGATTTGCTGATTATATAGCAATAGGGGATGCATACAATGAAAATCTACTTGTTGCCCATATTGAAAATCAGCAGTTATTCTTACTAGAAGACGATCAGTTGATTGATCTAAAAACGACTTTTTCTCAAATGTTACTTCAAGCGGTTGAGGAGGTAGATTCTAATTCGTTTGAACTGATGCAACAAGTTAATGCTATTTATGAACGTATTCAAGTGGATAAAACGACCCTAAAAAACTCTTTTATCGCGCATTTTAATCAAGTAAAAACAACGGTGTCAAACAATAAGGATCGCGTATACGGCTTAGTTATAGCAAAAGATGAAGCGAGTAATTTATATCATTTATATGCTGGAAGTTTGCATACATTTGAATTAAAAACTCAAGGAGAAACCATCGATTATGATGCATTGTGGACGCCTGAAAAAATGGAGTATCAACAAGCGATGCCTCTAAATGAAATTTTGCTCAACAGTAAAACAGACATAGATTTTAGAGCACTGGATTTACTGTTTTTAGATGTCTTACGCGATTTAAAAGAAGAGGGCTATTTCAGTGATCAAATGGATCATTTTTCAATTTCAATTCAATCCGATCAGGTAGATTTATTTCCCGAAGACTCTTATGATGAAGCTGTACGAAAGGAGAATAATTTGGAGACAAAAATCAGAAGGTTTTGGGAATCACCCTATGATCGTACTCGATTGTTAATGGAAATCGTGTAATACAATAAATTATACCTCTTAAAAAGTTGTTTTTTTTAAGAGGTATAATTTTATTATTATGTAAAGTTTGCTACGTTGATATTCGTGTATAAAAGTTTTCCATTGGGTTAAAAAAACAGTTTTCTTACTTCTTCAGGATATTCCTCGTCAGCAAAGTTTCGGTTTTTTGCCCTGCTATTGCTTTTATTTTGCTAAAGTAGTCTCTGCTCTATGTTTCAATAGGACTGATATTTTGTTGAGGTGGCAATCCCTATTATCAGCTATTTTTTTTGTATTCCTGTTTTTACTACTTGTAATTGTTCAATACAAGAAATCAGATCCTAGCATTCATAAGGGGTTATCGTCCATTTTTGTGTTTTTATACAACACTTTTTTCAAAGGAATTCAAACGAAAATCAACTGTGTTTTTTAACAGATTAATGGGAAGAGGTGAGCAGTTTTGATGGATATTGTGTAATGTATAGTTTTCTTTTTTATATCATTTTTCACTGATAGGATCAAGATGAACTTCTTTTCTACTTGATCGCAAAGTAGAAAAAATCATATCAGAAATGCATTGATACAAGATCTGATTAAAATACCATTTACCCGATTAGTAAAGCTAACAATTCTATTTGTGATTCGTGGTATTTCATATCAACGTATTTAAGTTATTTTTATCTATTTTTTGTAACAGGATAAAATGACGTGTTACATTTCTGTCGTTTTGTAACAGGATAAAATAACATGTTACATTTTTGCTTTTTTTGTAACAGGAGAAAATAACGTGTTACATTTTTGCTGTTTTTGTAACAGGATGAAATTTAATCTGCATTCAATTTATGTAATTGGGTAGCTTCGTTTAAGATGCTACTACTTTATAATGACCTCGTTACTCTATAGAATCTTATTATTTAATGAGGTCAGAAGACTTGGTAGTTAATACCAAATTATAAATTTATATAATTCATATTAAATCTTGTTGTTTTTCCAATCTTTAACCAATCTTCAACAATGTCATTAGAACCAAATAATTTCTTGTACCCCTTTGCAATTTTAACCATATGTAATATGATGTAAATCTTATCAACTTCAGAAGGAAGTTCCTTGTAATATTTCCTCAAAATAGCTTCAATAATTAATTGATTTTCTTTTAAAAAGACATTCCCACTCTTGTCCTCAATAACAGCTTTTAAAAAATTAATCGATTCCTCTAAACGTTCTTTCTTAAACATCAGAATATTATTCAATATAATATTTATGAGCATTTTATTCTCTGATTCCCAATCTGCTGAAGACAACCTTTTATAAAGTGCACGTAAACCATTAACTACCCCTTTTTCATTATAACTAATAAATGTATCACTTAGATTAATATATCCCTCATACTTAAAATGTAATTTAGATATTTCATTAAAAATTTCTTCATCAAATTTATTATATGTTAATAAAAACAAATACATCTCTTTAATTAGCTCTTTTGAAATATTAAATGTAATGTCATCTTCCCTCTTTAACCAAGGCTTTACTTTTTTCCATTCACTCAATAACTCTTTATAGATTTGATCTTTTTCTTTATTAGTCCACTTAATTTTATGAAGTTTTGAAAGTCTTATAAAATTCATACTTGGTCCATACTGTTTTTCTTCTGCTCCAGATTTAAACAATAACGAACTATTCAAAATCATCACTTTTAAACTCTTTAGAGAAAACTGTTTCTCTTTAGTTACAAAATAATAAACTACATTAATATCATCCCATCCTTTAATCGAACTTAAATTCTTGTTATTAAACACATTATTTTTTTGACTATTTGAGAGTATAGGATACAAACAATAGATTAAAAACCAATAATTTTCATATGTCCCTTTATTATTAATAATACTATCTATCTTATTCCAAACATCACTACTCTTTCCCTGGTATATGAATTTTTTTCCTTTTAGAAATAACATTATATCAATAACTTCCTTTGAGATTTTTTTTTGTTTCAGACATTGTTCAAAGATAGTTGTAAAACAACTCTTTGAATTTGAATACTTAATTATAGACTTTAAAAATAAAAACTCTTCATTCCTCCAGTCATCAAAGGCATGTTCAAAAAACTTATCATTTCGAATAATCGTTAGTTCCAACTCATTCCATACTTTAGGTTTAACAGATACAAAAATTTCAGCACAGAAGAGTAAAATTGATTTTCTTAGATTAGGATTAGATAACTCTTTGTTATAAATGTTCAATAATTTTGGAACTATCGTATTTACAAAATCAGCTAAAGAATCATCATACATATAATCTTGAGCGATTCTTCGTATAAACTTCTCATCAGTATATTGTAGACTATAAAACAAACATGGATAAGAATAATCTTGAAACAGATGGCTAAAGAATTTATACCATTCTGTCTTATCTATAAATATTGATGCTCCATTAGTTAATGGTATGCCTATACTTCCTATTGAACTTAAGAAAGCATAAGATATCCCTTTATCCGTAATCTTTATTGTCTCCCATATCGTAGATGAATTATGCTGAAATCTATTTGCTCCATAAGCTTCTATTTTATTACTTTTCTTCTCAAAACTCTTAACATAAGAATCTACAAAATCATAAATAGAAACAAATCCTTTATTTTTAAGAGCTTGTATTAATTCACTACTCTTCTTTTGCCTGTCGACATCATATCCTTCCAATAATTCAAAAAATCGAGATACTTGATTATATAATAGAATATCGTCTAGATCTTCATACAGCATTATTGGTTTAATCGACTTCAGATATTTTAAAGATTTTTTTTGATCAAAGTAACTTAATAAACAAGCTTTCTTAATCTTAAACAAAAAATCATTAGGTACCCAATTAGAAATTAATTTTGAAGCTTCATCATAATTAAAAACAAATAGATTCTTTAAAATATTATAATAACTATTATTCTCATTTTTTAAACATCGAAACTTTTCTTCATTGTTTAATAACAGAATCTCTTTGTTTTTCAAATCAACAAATAATGATTCATTACTTATAACGTTCTCAATCTTATTTAAAACATTATCATTAAAAAAAGTCGATATAGATAAATTCAAATCTCTTATAGCCATCAACGCAAACATTCCCAAATCGCACCACTGAGTTTCTTCAATTTCCCCCTTATCAATTACATCTTGAACATAGTTAATAAATCGGATTTTAATAAACTCACTATTGGTATTTCTTAAACTTAGAACAACCTTTTTGTCTATCTTTTTTAGAGGAGTTAAATACTCAATTATTCTTTGATTATTAATCTTCTCTGAAGTATTAAATAAAGCTAAATCAAGATTTCGCCAAATATTCTCATATTCTAAATTAGTAAGATGTGATTTGTTTAATCGTATTGTATCTACCAAATTGGTGTCCAAAAAATGCAAAAATGTATCAATAGACTTTTTACGTCCTTTAAAGCCTAACATATTGTCGTAACCGCTGAGTAAATGAGTTTCTACATCTACGTCTCCTAAAAAGATTGGATAGATATTATGATTTTCGAAGAACAACTTTTTAGATGATGTAAAATCATCTTTACCTGTAGAAATAAAATAAATCTTAGAGTCCTTATTCTTACTACTTTTTAAGACATCTCGTACCCATTTTACCCACTCTAAAAAATTAGGATCATCACCCGAAAAACCAATTAAACAAAAAGACTCTTGTAATAAAGAAATACGCATTAGTTGGGTAAAAGCTTCATGCTTTTCAGGGTAACTCTCATAGTCACTTTTAGCGAAAATATACTGAGTAGTAATATCTCCATCAAACCCATATTCTACATCATTTTTTCTAAGACTTCCATGTAGTTTTACAATATTTTTATTCTTACTGACAGACAATTCGGAAGCTTTAGTAACTAAATTAAAACTGTTTTTGCTTAGTTTTTTAAGCCAGTCAATTTCAGATAAGGTTTTACTTTTATTGATTTCGATAGCTTCCTTACTTTGTTCAATTTCATCTAATTTAGCTTTACATTTAGAAATCAAATCATCTATACCTATTTGACATTTCGATTCATCTTCTATAACTATTTCTAGCTCTTTACATGTTTTCCTCTTAAGCTCATTAAAGTTTTGTTGTTTTGTTTCATTAGAAAAGGTTTCTATACGAACATTATCAAGAGATAATGAATTTACACTACTCTCATTGAAATTTAGCTCACTTTCCTTAAAACGATTTAATTCTGATAGTCGCTTTAATATTGTTGAATGCTTCTCTGTAAATTTTAAAATATCAAAGTCGTATTTAAAAATTTGATGTTCAGAGTCACTTATTTCCTTATTAATGTTGCCTTTAAAAGAATTATTAATCGGGATTTCAAGCAACTCATCATAGTTTGTTGTATAGATATTATTCCATGGTAGATTAATCATTTTCTTATGTAGAAGTAAGTCATTATCTGTTAACTCTACCTCTTTATCAGTTTTCTTTAAATAAAGATATTTTTTATCGCCTTCACTTTTAACTTGAGGTGTTCTTTCTTCAATATAACTTGTTACTACCTCACGATAACCATGTTTCTCAATATATTGTTCTACAAGGTTTAGATAACCAATATCTTTTATGTATTCATTGACTTTCTTGGCTCTAAAATTTATTAAAGTACCGAACTCCTCTATTAATAAAAACTTTTCACTATACTCCATGTCAATCTTAGTTCCATAAAGGTCTAGCACCAGATCTTCTAATAAATCAGTCCATAATGGAAACAAGTCACTCGCATTTCTACTAAAACCTGCACCAATAATTACAGACATCTGTCCAGTATCTAATTTTTCCTTTAATTTTTCAAGCTCTTTGATTGAGTCGTTCACTTGAGTAGTCATAATTCTTTTTTTGTAACCAACTCAAATATACCTTTTCTATTCGAAGAGTCTATACGGAAACCTAAAACATTATTTAATAGAAGTACATATCTGTATGTATGGATAAAATATACCTTGTGACTGGCTCTATATTATAAAAAAAACTGTAGACAAGGTGCTATTAACATTTGTATATTGAAATTGCATTTCTATATAGGGTTTTCGATTTAGTTTTTTCTGATTCTCCGCAAACACACCTAATATTTTTAGTATATTAGCGCTCAAAAAGCAGGGATTATGAACATATTCAGTTTTACGGCTCATTTCGGTTC